>NZ_JBJGZV010000004.1:0-182498 GCF_054050715.1 Blastococcus sp. SYSU D00669 | reverse complement strand
GCGGCTGCGCAGCCGCGGCGACGGCGGGACGACGAGGTCCATGGGCGGGATCGGGAAGCCGCCCTCGGAGCGGCTGGGGCCGCTGGAGCGCCGGCGCGGCCCGGTCGGGGGCAGCACCTGCGGCTCGGGTTCCGGCTCGGTGGCGTGCACCGAGCCGGCGGCCGCGGCGGCGGCCATCGTGCGGGCCCCGGCGTTGCTCACCCGGCCGGCGACCAGGAGGCCCAGCAGGACGAGGATCGCGATGGGGACGCCGACGTAGAGCGCCACCTCGCCGGTCTCCAGGTCGGCCTCGCGGGAGATGGTGCGGATCGCCGCCACCGCGAGGATCCACACCAGCGCGACCGGGACGAGCACCTTCCAGCCGAAGCGCATGAACTGGTCGTAGCGCAGCCGGGGCAGGGTGCCGCGCAGCCAGATGAAGACGAACAGCGCGGCGGCGACCTTGAGGAAGAACCACAGCATCGGCCACCAGCCGGTGTTGGCGCCGTCCCAGATCGAGATCGGCCACGGCGCCCGCCAGCCGCCGAGGAACAGCGTGGCGGCCAGCGCCGAGACGGTGACCATGTTGATGTACTCGGCGAGGAAGAACAGCGCGAACTTCAGCGACGAGTACTCGGTGTGGAAGCCGCCGACGAGCTCGCTCTCGGCCTCGGGGAGGTCGAACGGCGCGCGGTTGGTCTCGCCCACCACGGCGATGCAGTAGATGACGAACGAGACCGGCAGCAGGACGGCGAACCAGCTCGGGCCGGTGAACGAGGCGCCGAAGAAGTTCAGCTCGTTGCCGTCGGCCTGCGCCGCGACGATCTCCGACGTCGACATCGTGCCGGCGTAGAGGAACACCGCGACGATCGACAGGCCCATCGCGATCTCGTAGCTGACCATCTGCGCCGCGCTGCGCAGGCCACCGAGCAGCGGGTAGGTCGAGCCGGAGGCCCAGCCGGCCAGCACGATGCCGTACACGCCCATGGCCGAGCAGGCGAGGACGACGAGCACGCCGATGGGGGCGTCGGTGAGCTGCAGCGGGGTGCGCTCGCCGAAGATGCTCACCGTCGGGCCGAGCGGGATCACCGAGAAGGCGAGGAACGCCGGGACGGCGGCGATCACCGGGGCCAGGAAGTAGACCGGCTTGTCGGCCAGCGCCGGCATGATGTCTTCCTTGAACGCCAGCTTCAGGCCGTCGGCCAGGCTCTGCAGGTAGCCGCGGGGGCCGACCCGGTTGGGGCCGATCCGCTGCTGCATGCGGGCGACGACCTTGCGCTCGAAGACGATGGCGAACAGCGTCATCACGACCAGGACCACGAAGATCCCGACGATCTTGACGAGCACGATCCACCAGACGTCGTGCCCGAAGTCCTCCAGCGTCGGCTGGTTCTCCGCCGCGAGCAGGTTCACGCCGCACCCCCTGCGACCGAGAGCTTCACGACGCCGCCGGGCGCCGTGCCCAGCTGCGTGCGGACCTCGCTGCCCGGTGACCGCATCGGCAGCCAGACGACCTGGTCGGGCATGTCGGTGATCCGCACCGGCAGGCTGACCGAGCCGGCCGCGCCGGTCACGGTGAGCCGGTCGCCGTCGGCCAGACCGAGCCGGCGGGCGGCGTCCTTGCCCAGCCGCGCCACCGGCGGGCGGGCGGTGCCGGCCAGGTTCGGCTCGTCGCGCTGCAGCGTGCCGACGTCGAGCAGCTGCCGCCAGGAGGCCAGCAGCGCCTCGTCCTCGGCGAGCTCGACGCCGGCCGGCGCGGTCGGCGCGGGCAGGACGGCCTCGCCGCTGCGCGCGGCACCCAGCGCGGCGAGCTCGGCGCGGGCCACCTCGACGTCGGGCAGGCCGAGGAAGACGCCCAGCTCGTCGGCCAGGCCGTGCAGCACCCGGCCGTCGGTCAGCTGACCGGTGCCGTGCAGGGTGGCGTCGAACGGGCGGGCCCGGCCCTCCCAGTCGAGGTAGGTACCGGCCTTCTCCGGGGCCGTGGCCACCGGCAGGACGACGTCGGCGACCTCGGTGACCGCGCTGGGGAACACCTCCAGGCTCACCACGAAGCCCGCGGCCGCCAGCGCCTCGGCGGCCAGCGCCGGGTCGGGCAGGTCGGCGGGGTCCACGCCGCCGACCAGCAGGCCGGCCAGCTCCCCGTCGCGGACGGCGGTGAGGATCCCGGTCAGGTCGCGGCCGGGGGTGGCCGGCATCTCGGCCGGGTCGACGGCCCACCGGGCGGCGACGTCGGCGCGGGCGACAGGGTCGGCGACGCTGCGGCCGCCGGGCAGCAGGCTCGGCAGCGCGCCGGCCTCGACCGCGCCGCGCTCGCCGGCCCGCCGCGGCACCCAGCCGACGCGGGCGCCGGTGGCGCGGGCCAGCTCGGCGACGGCGGCGAACCCGCCGGGCGCCTCGGCCAGCCGCTCACCGGCCAGCACGACCGCGCCGGGCCGCCGGAGCGCCTCGACCGCCGCGCCGCCCCACGAGCCGTCGGCCAGGGCGGCCAGCGAGCGGGCCTCCTGCCCGGGCAGCGTGGTGAGCACGGTCGCCTGCAGCTTCTCCGCCGCGCGGGTGGCGAACGGCGCCAGGTCGAAGACCGGCAGGCGGCGGGTGCGCACCGCCTTCCGCAGCCGCAGGAAGACGATCGGCGACTCCTCCTCGGGCTCGAAGGCCACGAGCAGGACGGCGGGCGCGGCGGCCAGGTCGTCGTAGGTGACCCCGCCGGTCCACGGGCCGGTGCCGGCGATCTCGGCCTCGAGGAAGGCCAGCTCCTCGCGCGAGTGCGCGCGGGCGCGGGCGTCGACGTCGTTGGTGTGCAGCGCGAGGCGGGCGAACTTCGCGTAGGCGTAGGCGTCCTCGAGGGTCAGCCGGCCGCCCGGGAGGACGCCGACGCCGCCCTCGGCCCGCGCCTGGGCCAGGCCCTCGGCCGCCGCGGCCCACGCCTCGGGCCAGGAGGCGGGCTCGAGCACGCCGTCCCGCCGGACCAGCGGGGTGGTGAGCCGGTCGTTGGACGTGGCGTAGCGGAACGCGTAGCGCCCCTTGTCGCAGTTCCACTCCTCGTTGACCGCGGGGTCCTCACCGGCCAGCCGGCGCTGCACCTTGCCGCGCCGGTAGTCGGTGCGCTGGGCGCAGCCCGAGGCGCAGTGCTCGCAGACGCTGTCCTCGCTGCGCAGGTCGAACGGTCGGGCGCGGAAGCGGTAGGCGGCGCTGGTGAGCGCGCCGACCGGGCAGATCTGCGTGGTGTTGCCGGAGAAGTAGGACTCGAACGGCTCGTCCTCGTAGATCGCGACCTGCTGCAGCGCGCCCCGCTCGAACAGCTCGATGAACGGGTCGCCGGCCACCTGGTCGGAGAAGCGGGTGCAGCGGGCGCAGAGCACGCAGCGCTCGCGGTCGAGCAGCACCTGCGAGGAAATCGGCAGCGGCTTGGGGTAGGTCCGCTTGACGTCGACGAACCGGCTCTCGGCGCGGCCGTTGCTCATGGCCTGGTTCTGCAGCGGGCACTCGCCGCCCTTGTCGCAGACCGGGCAGTCCAGCGGGTGGTTGATGAGCAGCAGCTCCATCGTGCCCTGCTGCGCCTTGTCGGCGACGTCGCTGGAGAGCTGCGTCTTCACGACCATGCCCTCGGTCACCGGCATGGTGCAGGAGGCCACCGGCTTGCGCTGGCCCTCCACCTCGACCAGGCACTGCCGGCAGGCGCCGACCGGCTCGAGCAGCGGGTGGTCGCAGAACCGCGGGATCTGCACACCGATCATCTCGGCGGCCCGGATGATCAGCGTGCCCTTGGGGACGGCGACGTCGAAGCCGTCGATGGTGCAGTGCACGGCGTCCGGCGGGGTGTGCGGGCCCGGCGCGCCCGGGGGCACGGCGGGCGCCGGCTGGGGGCTGGCGGGTGTGACGGTCATGCGGCACCGACCTTCACGGGCTCGATCGGGAGCGAGCGGCCCAGGCGGGCCTGCTCCTCCGGGGGCAGCAGGGCGACGTACTCGTCGCGGAAGTACTTCAGCGAGCTGGCGATGCAGCTGGTCGCGCCGTCGCCCAGGGCGCAGAAGGAGCGGCCGAGGATGTTGTCGCAGGTGTCGGTCAGCAGGTCGAGGTCGGCCGCCGTCCCCCTGCCGTGCACCAGCCGCTCGAGGATCTGGACCAGCCAGTAGGTCCCCTCGCGGCACGGGGTGCACTTGCCGCAGCTCTCGTGCGCGTAGAACTCGGTGAACCGCAGCGTCGCCTCGACGATCGAGTCGGTCTCGTCGAAGACCATGAGCGCGGTGGTGCCGAGCATCGAGCCCGCGGCGGCGACGGAGTCGAAGTCGAGCGGGACGTCGAGGTGCTCGGCGGTGAAGTACGGCGTCGAGGACCCGCCCGGCGTCCAGAACTTCAGCTCGTGCCCGGGGCGGATGCCGCCGGCCATCTCGAGCAGCTCGCGCATCGTCGTCCCCATGGGCGCCTCGTACTGGCCGGGGCGGACGACGCGGCCGGACAGCGAGTAGATCTTCGGGCCGGGCGACTTCTCCGGGCCGAACTCCTTGAACCAGTCGGCGCCGCCCCGGACGATGAACGGCACGCTGGCCAGCGTCTCCACGTTGTTGATCACCGTGGGCGCGCCGTAGAGACCGGCGACCGCGGGGAACGGCGGCTTGAGCCGGGGCTGGCCGCGGTAGCCCTCCAGCGAGTCGAGCAGCGCGGTCTCCTCGCCGCAGATGTACGCGCCGGCGCCGGCGTGCACGACCAGCTCGAGGTCGTAGCCCGACCCCAGGACGTCGCGCCCCAGGTAGCCGGCGGCGTAGGCCTCCTCGACCGCGCTGACCAGCCGGCGGTGGGCGTGCACGGCCTCGCCGCGCACGTAGATGGCGGCGAAGTGCGAGCGGATGGCGTACGACGCGATGATCACGCCCTCGATGAGGGAGTGCGGGTCGGCCATCATCAGCGGCAGGTCCTTGCAGGTGCCCGGCTCGCCCTCGTCGGCGTTGACCACGAGGTACTTGGGCATCGCCGCCGGGCCGGTCGGGGTCTCCCCCGGCTTGGGCTGCGGGATGAAGCTCCACTTCATGCCGGTCGGGAAGCCGGCGCCGCCGCGGCCGCGCAGGCCGGAGTCCTTGACCATCGTGACGAGCTCGTCGGGCGTCATCGTCAGCGCCTTGCGCAGGCCGACGTAGCCGTCGAGGGACTCGTAGGTCGACAGCCGCCAGGACCTGTCGGCGTCCCAGCGGGCGGTGAGGACGGGGGCGAGGGGCATCTCGTCAGGCCTCCTTCTGCGGGCCCTGGCCGGAGGTGCCGGGCTCGGTGCCGGCGGGTGTGTCGGTGCCGCGGCGGGCGCGCCGGTTCGACGTGCGGCGGCGGCCGTACTCGGCGCCCTGGTCGGGGTGCGCCTGCGCGGCGCCGGCGCGCTCGGCGGGGTTGTCGGCCGCGGCGACGCGGGCGTCGGCGGCCTCCTTCTCCGGCGTCTCCCCCGTCTGGCCGGTGGGGCGCGTGGCCGACCGGGGCTCCCCGACCAGCCGTTCGCGGCTGTCCTCCGGCTTCTCCGCGCCGGGCAGGAACGGCGCGGCCTCGCCGCGCTGGGCGGCCAGCCGGACGCCGATCAGCGTCGGCCCGTACTCGCCGGGGGCGTCGACCGCGGCGTCGCGCGCGGCGTCGTCGTACTGCGAGAAGCCGGCCAGCTGCCGGGAGATGCCGCGGAAGTCGGTCAGCGGGGCGCCGCGGGTGGGATGCGGCTTGTCCCCGCGCCGCAGCGCCGCCACCAGCTCGCGGGCGCTCTCCACGTCCTGCTGGTCGTAGAACTCGTAGTCGACCGTGACGACGGGGGCGTAGTCGCAGGCGGCGAGGCACTCGGCGTGCTCGAGGGTGATCGAGCCGTCGGCGGCGGTCTCGTCGTGGTGGACGCCGAGGTCCTGGCACAGCGCGTCGAAGATCCGCTGGCCGCCGAGGACGGCGCACAGCGTGTTGGTGCACACGCTGACCAGGTGCCGGCCGGTCGGGCGGCGCTTGTACATCGTGTAGAAGGTCGCGACCGCGCCGACCTCGGCCATCGTCAGGTGGAGCTGCTCGGCGCAGAACGCGACGCCCTCGGGCGAGACGTAGCCCTGGTAGCTCTGCACCAGGTGCAGCATCGGCAGCAGCGCCGACCGCGGCACCGGGTAGCGGGCGATGATCTCGGCGGCCTCGGCCACCGCGCGCTCGGGGATCGGCGGGAGGTCGGCGGGGGCCGGCTCCACCGGGCTGGAGTCCAGCCCGGTGACCGCCGTCCCCTCGGCCGAACCGGGAAGGGCGCTCATCGGTCCACTCCCCCCATCACGGGGTCGATCGAGGCGATGGCCGCGATGACGTCGGCGATCATGCCGCCCTCGCTCATCGCCGCCGTCGCCTGCAGGTTGACGAAGCTGGGTTCGCGCACGTGCACGCGCCACGGGCGGGTGCTGCCGTCGCTGACCACGTGGTAGCCGAGCTCCCCGCGGGGCGACTCGATCGGCACGTAGACCTGCCCGGCGGGCACCCGGAAGCCCTCGGTGACCAGCTTGAAGTGGTGGATCAGGGCCTCCATGGACTGGCCCATGATGTGCCGGACGTGGTCGAGGGAGTTGCCCATGCCGTCGGCGCCGAGCGAGAGCTGGGCGGGCCAGGCGACCTTGCGGTCCTCGACCATGACGGGGCCGGGCTCGAGCCGGTCCAGGGCCTGCTCGATCAGCTTGAGCGACTCGCCGATCTCGGCGACGCGCACCAGGTAGCGGCCCCAGGCGTCGGAGGTGTCGGCGGTCGGGACCTCGAAGTCGTAGGTCTCGTAGCCGAGGTAGGGCTCGACCTTGCGCAGGTCCCAGGGCAGGCCGGCGGCGCGCAGGATCGGGCCGGTGACGCCCAGCGCGACGCAGCCGGTCACGTCGAGGTAGCCGACGTCCTTGAGCCGGCGCTGCCAGATCGGCTGCCCGGTGAGCAGCTTGTGCAGGCCGGCCACCCGCGCGGGGAAGATCCGCAGGAACTCCCGGATCGACGCCTCGGCGCTCTCGGGCAGGTCCTGTGCCAGGCCACCGGGGCGGATGTAGGCGTGGTTCATCCGCAGCCCGGTGATCTCCTCGAGCAGGTCGAGGACGATCTCCCGCTCGCGGAAGCCGTTGGTCATGCCGGTGAGCGCGCCGAGCTCCATGCCGCCGGTGGCGAGCGCGACCAGGTGCGAGGCGATCCGGTTGAGCTCCATGACCAGCACGCGGATCGTCTGGGCCCGCGGCGGGGCCTCGATCCCGAGCAGCTTCTCGACGGCCAGGCAGTAGGCGGCCTCGTTGAACAGCGGGGCCAGGTAGTCCATCCGGGTCACGAAGGTCGTGCCCTGGGTCCAGGTGCGGTACTCGGTGTTCTTCTCGATCCCGGTGTGCAGGTAGCCGATCACCACCCGCGCCTTGGTGACCGTCTCCCCCTCGAGGTCGAGCACCAGCCGCAGCACGCCGTGGGTCGACGGGTGCTGCGGGCCGAGGTTGACCACGAGCCGCTCGTCCTCGTGCGGGTCGGCGCCGAGGGTGGCGTCCCAGTCCCCGCCGGTGACGGTGTAGACGCGGCCCTCGGTGGTCTCCCGGGAGCCGGCGTACGGGTCGGACGTGGTGGTCATCGGTAGCTCCTCCGCGTGTCCGGCGGCGGGATGACGGCGCCGTGGTACTCCACGGGGACGCCGCCGAGCGGGTAGTCCTTGCGCTGGGGGTGGCCGTCCCAGTCGTCGGGCATGAGGATCCGGGTCAGCGACGGGTGGCCGTCGAAGACAATCCCGAACATGTCGAAGGTCTCCCGCTCGTGCCAGTCCGCCGTCGGGTAGATGCCGGTGACCGAGGGGATGTGCGGGTCCTCGGCGGTCACGGCGACCTCCAGCCGGATCCGGCGGCGGTAGGTCATCGAGGTCAGGTGGTAGACGGCGTGCAGCCGCGGGCGGTCGGGCGTGGCCACCGGGCCGCCGCTGTCGAGGTAGTCGACGCCGGAGACGCTGGAGAGCAGCTCGAAGCGCAGCGCCTCGTCGTCGCGGAGCGCGGCGACGAGGGTGAGCAGGTGCTCCCGGTGCACGAAGTAGGTGATCTCGCCGCGGTCGACGAGCACCCGCTGCACCGCGGCGTCGTAGGTGGACTGGCCGACGGCCTCGATCAGCGCGTCGGTGACCTCGTCGAAGTAGCCGCCGTAGGGCCGGTCGGTCGAGTGCAGGGCGACGGCGCCCCCCGGCTCGACGCGCACCAGGCCGCCGAAGCCGGAGGTGTCACCGCTGCCGCTGACGCCGAAGGCGCCCTTGCGGAAGCCGCCGCTCGGGGCGCTCGCGCCCTGCGACGCCTCCTCGCGCCCGCTGCGGTCGCCGGGACCCGTCATCGCCAGGCCTTCCCCATGCCGGTCGGTCGCTCCTCCGGCAGCAGCACGGCGTTGCCGTTGCGCTGGTCGAGCATGAACTGGCCGGTGCGGCCCTCGGCCGCGGCCTCCTCGTACGCGCGGCGCAGGTCCTTGTTCGCGCGCACGGTGGAGGGCATCTCGACGTGCAGCTCCTTGGCGGTGCCCTCCTCCTGCTCGCGGGCCAGCTGGCGGGCGCGCTTCGGGCCGAGCGGCTCGTTCATGATCTTGTGGTGCAGCTTGAGGATGGCGTCGGTGAGCATCTCCGGCCGCGGCGGGCAGCCCGGCAGGTACATGTCCACCGGGACGATGTGGTCGACGCCCTGCACCACCGCGTAGTTGTTGAACATGCCGCCGGAGCTGGCGCACACGCCCATGGCCAGCACCCAGCGCGGCTCGGGCATCTGGTCGTAGATCTGGCGCAGGACCGGCGCCATCTTCTGGCTCACCCGGCCGGCGACGATCATCAGGTCGGCCTGCCGCGGCGAGGCGCGGAAGACCTCCATGCCGAACCGGGCCAGGTCGTAGCGGCCGGCGCCGGTGGCCATCATCTCGATCGCGCAGCAGGCCAGGCCGAAGGTCGCCGGCCACAGCGAGGACTTGCGCGTCCAGTTCACGAGCTTCTCGACGGTCGTCAGCAGGACGCCGCCGGGGAGCTTTTCCTCGAGACCCATGTCAGATGCCCTTCCCGGTGGCTCAGTCCCAGTCCAGCCCGCCGCGACGCCAGACGTAGGCGTAGGCGAGGAAGACGGTGGCGATGAAGACGACCATCTCGACCAGCCCGAACAGCCCGAGGGCGTCGTTGGCGACCGCCCAGGGGTAGAGGAAGACGATCTCGATGTCGAAGACGATGAAGAGCATCGCCGTCAGGTAGTAGCGGACCGGGAACCGGCCGCCGTTGAGCGGCTGGTCGACCGGTTCGATCCCGCACTCGTAGGCCTCGAGCTTCGCCCGGTTGAACCGCCGGGGCCCCACGAACGGGGCGACGGTCACCGAGAACAGCGCGAACGCCGCGGCCAGCGCGAAGAGCCCGACGATCGGGACGTAGGTCGAGAGCATCAGCGGCACCCTACGGTGAGGTCGATCACGTTCCGGTAAACGGCCAGGTGTGCACGCAGCGTGTCGACATGTGTCCGTACTGTGAGATGGGACACGTCAGACCGCCGGGGCCAGCCGGTGCAGGACGGCGAGCGCGCGGTCGACGCCGTCGCCGTGCCGCCCGTCGCTCAGGTTGCCCATCAGCCGCAGCGCGCCGCGGACCAGCGCCGGTCGCTTGAGTCCGTGCGCGGTGGCGAAGCGGACCAGGTCGGGGCGGGCCAGCAGGGCGAGGAACCCCATGCCCAGGCGGTGGTGGGCGCCGTACTCGGCGCGCAGCCGCTCGGGGTAGCGGCGCAGCACCGCCTCGCGCGCCGGGCCGGCCGGGCGGGCGAGCGCCGCCGCGGCGGTCTCGGCCGCCAGCAGGCCGGTCTCCATCGCGTAGCTGATGCCCTCGCCGTTGAACGGGTTGACCGTGCCGGCGGCGTCGCCGGCCAGCAGCAGCCCGCGTGTGTACGCCGGGCCGCGGTTGAGCGCCATCGGCAGCCCGGCACCGCGCACCGGGGTGACGGCGTGCTCCTCCCCCAGCTGCCACTCCGGCGGGAGCGTCTCGACCCAGCGGCGGAAGACCGCCCGGTGGTCGGTCTCCCCCGACCGGCGGGTGTCGAGCAGGCCGAAGCCGACGTTCGCCGTCCCGTCGCCCATGCCGAACGACCAGCCGTAGCCGGGCATCGAGTCGGCGTCCGGGCCGTCGGCGGTCAGGTCGAAGGAGATGTCGAGGTAGTCGTCGTGGGTCCGCGGCGTCGCGACGTACCGGCGGACGGCGACGCCGAGCGGCCGGTCCTCGCGGCGGACCAGCCCCAGCGACTTGGCCAGCCGGCCGGAGAGCCCCTCGGCGGAGATCACCAGCGGGGCGCGCCACCCGGCGGGCTCCTTGCCCGCGCCGACCTGCGCGCGCACCCCGGCCACCCGGCCGGCGTCGTCGAGCAGCGGCTCGGTGACGGTGACCTCGTGGTGCACCCGGGCGCCGGCCGCGGCGGCGTGCGCGGCCAGCACCGCGTCGAGGTCGCGGCGCGAGCGGATGAGGCCGTAGCCGGGCCAGCGGTCGAGCTGCGGCCAGTCGACCTCGACCACCTCGCCGCCACCGAAGACGCGCAGGCCCTTGTGCCGGACCCAGCCGGCCGCCGGTGAGGTGTCGATGCCCATGTCGTCGAGGGCCTTGACCCCCCGCGGCGTGAGCCCGTCGCCGCAGACCTTCTCGCGGGGGAACGGCGACTTCTCCAGGACGACGACGTCGAGGCCGGCGGTGGCCAGTGCCCACGCCGCCGCCGAGCCGGCGGGACCCGCGCCCACGACGACCACGTCGGCGCGCAGCGGCGCGCGTCCGTCCGTCGGCACGGCAACCCCTTCTCCCGGCTCGGAGGGTCTCCCCGGACTTTGTGAAAAGCTTCACAAAGTCTGCTGTCCCGAGTCTAGGCCGACATGTGTGGAAGATGACAGCGGGCCCCGGGAACCGTTACCGCTTGGTGCCGCGCCGGACGTCCGGCCGTTCCCGGCCCCGGCCGCATCGGGCCCGGTCAGCGGCGGGAGAGGGCCGCCACGACCTCGGCGTCGGTGGTCGCGCCGAAGTCCCCGTAGCCCTGGCCGACCGCCGAGAAGCCCTCGGGGGCCCAGAGGCAGACCACGTCGTCGACGAGCGCGGCCAGGTCGGCGCAGGTGTGCGGGGAACCGACGGGGACGGCGACCACCACCCGGGCGGGCGCCGAGCGGCGGACCGCGGCGACGGCGGCCCGCATGGTGGCCCCGGTGGCCAGGCCGTCGTCCACCACGACGACGGTGCGGCCGGCGAGCGGGAGGGGGTCGCGGCCGGCGCGGTAGGCCTGCTCCCGGCGGCGCAGCTCGGCCAGTTCCCGCTCGCGGACGGCGGCGAAGTCGGCCGGGTCGACGTCCACCCGGGCGAGGACGGCCTCGGTGCGCACGGCCTCGACGGCGTCCCCAGCGGCGGCGATCGCCCCCATGGCCAGCTCGGGCTGCCACGGCAGGCCCAGCTTGCGGACCGCGACCACGTCCAGCGGCGCGCTCAGCGCGGCCGCCACCTCGGCGGCGACGACCACGCCCCCGCGCGGCAGGCCGAGGACGACGGCGTCCGCCGGCTCGCCCAGCCGCGCGGCGAGGGCGGCGCCGAGCGCGCGGCCGGCGTCGCGCCGGTCGGCGAACGGCCTGCGCGCCATGACGCCGGGGTCAGACCGGCTGCGGTCCCGACGGCGGCGGGGCGATCGGGTCGGTCGGGCTCGGCACGGGCGCGGGCTCGGGCGGCGGCAGCGGGTCGATCGGCGTCGGCGGCTGCGGCGTGGGCGACGGCTCCGGCGGCGGCATCGTCATGCCGGAACGCTAGTCCCGGCGTCGGCCCCGGTGCAGCGCGACGATGCCGCCGGTGAGGTCGCGCCAGGCGACGTCGGACCAGCCGGCCCCCTGCAGCCGGGCGGCGAGCGCCGGCTGGTCGGGCCAGGCGCGGATCGACTCCGCCAGGTAGACGTAGGCGTCGGGGTTGCTGCTCACCGTGCGCGCGATGCGCGGCAGCGCCCGCATCAGGTACTCGGTGTAGACGGTGCGGAACGGCGCCCAGGTGGGGCTGGAGAACTCGCAGACGACCAGCGTGCCGCCCGGGCGGGTGACCCGGTGGAACTCGCGCAGCGCGGCGTCGGGGTCGGCGACGTTGCGCAGGCCGAAGGAGATGACGACGCCGTCGACGCTCTGGTCGGCCAGCGGGAGCGCCATCGCGTCGCCGGCCACCTTGGGCACCGGCCGGCCGGCGCCGGCGTGCAGCATCCCCTGGGAGAAGTCGAGCGCGATCGCCGTCGCCCCGCCGGCGGCCAGCTCCACCGTCGAGACCGCCGTCCCCGCCGCGACGTCGAGGACGACCTGGCCGGGACGCGGGTCGAGCGCCTCGCGGGTGGCCCGCCGCCAGGCGGCGTCGCGGCCGCCGGAGAGCACCGTGTTGGTGAGGTCGTAGCGGCGCGCGACCCGGTCGAACATGGCGGCGACCTCGGCCGGCTGCTTGTCCAGCCCGGCCCGCACACCGGCGGTGTGCGCGGTCTCTCCCCGGTCTCCCACGGCGGCGACGCTACCCGTGCTCATACGCTGGCCCCGTGACAGCGGCCGCCGTGACCTCGCCGGAGGCCGCGCGCGCGTTCGCGTCCGTCCGGCTGGAGGGCGCGCCGGCGCTGCTCGACGCGCTGCCGTCCGAGGGCGCGCTGTCCTGGGTGCGCCACGGCGAGGGGCTGGTCGGCTGGGGTGAGGCGGCCCGGCTCGAGGTGGCCGGACCCGGCGCGCTGGCCGAGGCGGCCCGGTGGTGGGCCGGCTACACCGCCGGCGCGGTGGTCGACGACCGCCTCGCCGTCCCCGGCTCGGGCCCGGTGCTGTTCGCCTCCGTCGCGTTCGACCCGGTGGCCGGGACGTCGGTGTTCGTCGTCCCCGAGGTCGTCGTCGGCCGGCGGGACGGCGTCGCCTGGGTGACGACGGCGCAGGGGGCCGACCCGCGGCGGGCGCTGGCCGCCGCGGCCACCCGGTCGGCCGCCGACGACGGCGACCCGGGCCGCCTGCGCTACGCCGACGGCGCGCTGGACCCGGTGCGGTGGAGCGCCGCCGTCGCCACCGCCGTCGAGCGGATCACGGCCGGCGACCTGGCCAAGGTCGTGCTCGCCCGTGACCTGCTGGTCACCTCCGACGTGCCGCTCGACCCCCGCCGGCTGCTGCGCCGGCTCGCCGCTCGCTTCCCCGGCTGCTGGACCTTCGCCGTCGACGGGCTGCTCGGCGCGACGCCCGAGCTGCTGCTGCGCCGCACCGGCCGCGAGCTGTCGGCCCGGGTGCTGGCCGGCACCGCCCCGCGCGGCGCGGGCGCCGAGGACCAGCGGCTGGCCGCGGAGCTGCTGGCGTCGCGCAAGGACCGCGCCGAGCACGCGTTCGCGGTGGAGTCGCTGGTCCGCGCGCTGCAGCCGTACTGCACCGACCTGTCGGCGCCCGCGGAGCCGGAGCTGCTGACGCTGGCCAACGTCCGGCACCTGGCCACCGACGTCCACGGGGTGCAGCGGCGCAGCAGCCGGGCCGGGCTGCTCGAGCTGATCGGTGCCGTGCACCCCACCGCCGCCGTCGGCGGGGCGCCCACCGCCGAGGCGGTCGCCCTGATCGGCGAGCTGGAGGGCATGGACCGCGGCCGCTACGCCGGCCCGGTCGGCTGGCTCGACGCCCGCGGCGACGGCGAGTTCGGCCTGGCCCTGCGCTGCGCGGAGATCACCGCCGACGAGCCGTGCAGCGCCCGCCTGTTCGCCGGCTGCGGCATCGTCGCCGGCTCCGACCCGGCGGCAGAGCTGGCCGAGACCCAGGCGAAGTTCGCCGCCTTCCGCGCCGCGCTGGAGGGCTGAGGCCGCCGATCGGCGGCAAAGGGCGCGACGTGGGCGGGGGCGCCGGGGCACAGTGCGCAGGTGACCGCCCGACCCGCCGTGATCCGCGGCGACCGCTCGCTGCCCGCCGGCTTCGCCCACCCGCACGCCTCCGAGGAGGCGCGGCGGATCGCCGAGGCCGGCACCGTGCTGCGCGCGCAGGTCGGGTCGGGCGTGCACGGGACGTCGGTCCACGGTCAGGACGACCGCGACGAGATGGGCCTGTGCCTGGAGCCGGCGGCGTTCGTCACCGGCCTGGCCCGTGTGCCCGCCGGCGTCGGCGCGACGGCCACCGTGCCGTTCGAGCAGTACCACCGGCACACCGCGTGGGACCGCCCCGGCGGGCTGGCCAACCGGTCGGGCGCCGGCGACCTCGACGTCGTCGTCTACTCGGCGCGCAAGTGGGCACGGCTGGCCTGCGACGGCAACCCGTCGATCCTGCTGCTGCTGTTCGTGCCCGACGAGGAGGTCGTGCACCGCGACGAGCACGGCGCCGAGCTGGTGGCGCACGCCGACCGGTTCGTCTCGCGCCGGGCGGGCGCGCGCTTCCTCGGCTACCTGCAGGCGCAGCGGGCGGCCATGACCGGCGGCGTGGGCGCGCACACCAACCGGCCCGAGCTGGTGGCGGCGCACGGCTACGACTCGAAGTTCGCGATGCACGCGCTGCGCCTGGGCGTGCAGGGCGTGGAGCTGCTGAGCACCGGCCGGATCACCCTGCCCCTGCCGGAGCCCGACCGCGCCCGGCTGCGGGCGGTGCGCCGCGGCGAGGTGGCGCTGGCCGACGTCCTGGAGCAGATCGCCGACGCCGAGGCCCGGCTCACCGCGCTGCAGCACAGCTCCGCCGTCCCGCCCGAGCCCGACCGGGCCTGGGTGGACGGCTGGCTGCACCGGTCCTACGTCTCGTTCTGGGAGGCTCCCTCCGCCGAGATCGCGTGATCTCGGCACGTCAGCGGCGCTGCGGCGCCGAGATCGCGTGATCTCGCCAGGGGTGGGCTACTGACCGAGGGCCGCGGCGGCGGCCGCGCGCAGGTCGCGGGCCAGCGTCGCCTCGGCGCGCTGGTCGGTGCGGACGACGACCACCCGCGGACCGCCCTCCGCCAGCGCCGGCGCCAGCTGCTCCGGCGTCGTCACCACGGTCGCCGGCCAGCCCAGCGCGCGGGCCACCGCGACGAGGTCGCGGCCGTGCGGGGTGCCGAACACCCGGCGGTAGTCGGCCGCGTACCGGTCCTCGCCCGGCTCCAGCTGCGCGAAGATGCCGCCGCCGTCGTTGTCGGGGACGACGAGGACGAGGTCGGGCAGCTGCTCGCCCTCGCCGCCGAGCAGGCCGGTCAGGTCGTGCAGCAGCGTGAGGTCGCCGAGCAGGGCGAACGCCGGGCCGTCGTGGGCCAGCGCGGCGCCCAGCGCGGTGGAGACGGTGCCGTCGATGCCGGCCACCCCGCGGTTGGCCAGCACGGTCAGGTCGCCCCGGGGGACGGCGAGGCGGTCGACGTCGCGCACCGGTGTCGACGAGCCGAGCACCAGCAGGGCCCCGGGCGGCAGCGCGGCCAGCACGTCGCGGGCCAGCCGGGCGCCGGTCAGGCCGGGAGCGGCGTCGAGGACGGCGTCGACCGCGGCCCCGACCCGTGCGGCGGCATCGGCCCACGCCGTCCGCCAGCCCTCGGCCATCGCCTCGGCCGGCGGGTCGACCGCCGTGCCGACGGAGACCAGCTCGCTGCTGCGCGGGGCGTCGGCCCAACGCGGGCTGGCGGCCACCGTCTCGACGCGCACCGACGGGTCGGCCAGCAGCGCCGAGACCGGGCGGGAGAGCGTCGGCCGGCCGACGACCAGGACCCGCTCGGCGCGGTGCTCCGCCAGCCAGCTCGGCACCCCCAGCACGAGCGGCCCGCAGCGCACGGCGCCGCCCGCGCCCCAGGCGCCGCTGCTCGGCTCGGCCACGACCGGCCACCCGCGCTCGTCGGCGAGCACCGCGGCGGCCCGGCCGAGCGCGTCGGGCGCGTCCCCGGCGATGAGCAGCGTGCGCGGCACCCCCGACGGCGCCGACCGCACGGCGACCGGCGCCAGGGCGGCCTCGGTCCACGGCCGCCCGTCGGGGCGCCCCGCCCACGGCCCGGCCGGCTCGGCGGGCGGCTCCCCGTCGGGCAGCAGCGGCTCGCGGAAGGGGAGGTTGAGGTGCACCGGCCCCGGTTCGGCCGACAGCGCGCCGGTGGCGACGAGCAGCGCCTTGGCCACCAGCGAGCGCCAGTACCGGTTCTGCGCGTGCTCCCGCCCCGCCTCGGGCACGCCGACGTCGGCGGCCCAGCGCACCGCGCCGCCGTACAGCCCGACCTGGTCCACGGTCTGGTTGGCGCCGGTCGAGCGCAGCTCCGGCGGCCGGTCGGCGGTCAGCGCCAGCAGCGGCACCCCGCTGGCGTCGGCCTCGAGCACGGCGGCGTGCAGGTGGGCGGTCGCCGTCCCCGACGTCGTGAGCACCGGCACCGGGCGGCCCGACGCCTTGGCCAGGCCGAGGGCCAGGAACGCCGCCGTCCGCTCGTCGATGCGCACGTGCAGCCGCACGCGGCCGGCCCGCTCGGCCGCGGCGAGGGCGAGCGCCACCGGCGCCGACCGCGAGCCGGGGGCGAGGACGGCGTCGGTGACGCCGCCGCGCACCAGCTCGTCGACGAGGACCCGGGCGAACGCGGTGGACGGGTTCACGCGGCGCGCACCGCGTCGAGGCGGGCCCGCCAGCGGGCGTCGGTCGCCGGGTCGGCGGCCACGGCGGGCAGCCGGTCGGGCTCCGGGCGGGTGACCGGCAGCACGCCGTCCACCGGCAGCAGCGGCGCGCTGGTGACGTCCTCGGTGAACAGCGCGACGGTGGCCAGGCCGCAGGCGAACGGCAGCTCGGGCAGCGCCGCGGCCAGCGCGACCCCGGCGGCGATCCCGACCGACGACTCCAGGGCGCTGGAGACCACGCACGGCAGGCCGTGCGCCTCGGCGACCCGCAGCGCCGCGCGCACCCCGCCGAGCGGCTGCACCTTGAGGACGACGACGTCGCAGGCCTCGCGCAGGTCGACGGCGAGCGGGTCGGCCGACCGGCGCACGACCTCGTCGGCGGCCACCCGCACGTCGGTCCGCCGGCGCAGCGCGGCCAGCTCGTCGAGGGCGGCGCAGGGCTGCTCGACGTACTCCAGGCCCACCGCCCGGTCGAGCTCGGTGATGCGCGCGACCGCGGTGTCGACGTCCCACGCGGCGTTGGCGTCGACGCGGACGGCGCCGGCCGGGCCGAGCGCGTCGCGCACCGCCTCGACCCGCGCGAGGTCGTCGGCGGCCGTCTGCCCCGGCTCGGCCACCTTGACCTTGGCGGTGCGGCAGCCGGAGGCGGCCACGATCGCGTGCGCCCGCTCGGCGTCGACGGCGGGCACGGTGACGTTGACCGGGACGGCGTCGCGGACCGGCTCGGGCCAGCCGTGCACCGCGGCCTCCTCGGCGGCGGCCCACCAGCGGCGGCTCTCGGCGACGTCGTAGTCCCAGAACGGGGAGAACTCGCCCCAGCCGGCCGGGCCGTGCACCAGCACGCCGTCGCGGACGTCGATGCCGCGGAAGCGGGTGCGCATCGGCACGGAGTACACCTGCGCCGACATCACGTCGCTCAGCGTACGAAAGGACCCCGCCGCCCCCGTAGGGTTGCCCTCCGTGGCCCGGCAGCTCTCCCTCCTGCGAGCGCCCGGCCGGTCCGAGGCCGAGGTGCGCGGCGTCGTCGAGCCCGCGGTGCGCGCCTGCCTGGCCGGATCCGCCCCCCTCGCCGTCCTCCCCGCCGGACCGCCGGCCGCGGTCGAGGCCGCCCGCGCGGTGCTCCGCCCCGACGAGCCGCTCGAGGACGGCGCCGACCTGGTCGTCGTCACCTCGGGGTCGACCGGCGGCGGGCGCGGGGTGCTGCTGCCCGCCGGCGCGCTGACCGCGTCGGCGACCGCCACGCACGAGCGGCTCGGCGGGCCCGGGGCGTGGCTGCTCGCGCTGCCGGTCTCGGCGATCGCCGGGCTGCAGGTCCTCTGCCGCGGCATCGTCGCCGACCGGGAGACCACCGTGCTCGGCGACGGCGAACCGCTGGCCGCCGCGCTGGACCGCATGCCCGCGGGGCGGCGCTGCACCGCGCTCGTGCCCACCCAGCTGCGCCGCTCCCTCGACCAGGAGCCCGCGGCGCTCGCCGCCTTCGACGCCGTCCTGGTCGGCGGGGCGGCGACCGATCCGGCCCTGCTCGCGCGCGCCCGCGCCGCCGGCGTCGCCGCGGTGACCACCTACGGCATGACCGAGACGGCGGGCGGCTGCGTGTACGACGGCGTCCCGCTCGACGGGGTGCGGGTGCGGGTCACCGACGGCGTGGAGCTCGCCGGGCCGACACTGGCGCTGGGCTACCGCCTCGACCCCGTGGGGACGGCGGAGGCCTTCGCCGACGGCTGGTTCCGCACCCGCGACGCCGGGTCGGTCGACGCCGGCGGCCGGCTGACGGTGCACGGGCGGCTGGACGACGTGGTGGTCACCGGCGGGGTCAACGTGGCGCCGCAGGCGGTGGAGGCGGCGCTGCGGGAGCACGCCGCCGTCGCCGACGCCGTGGTGTTCGGCCGGCCCGACGAGGAGTGGGGGCAGCGGGTGGTCGCCGCCGTCGTCCCGTCACCGGGTGCGCGGCCGACGCTGGCGGAGCTGCGCCCGTGGGTGGCCGAGCGGCTCGGCGCCCCCGCCGCGCCGCGGGAGCTGCACACGATCGGCGCCGTCCCGGTGCTGCACACCGGCAAGCCGGACCGCCGCGGTGTGGCCCGGAGCCT
Source organism: Blastococcus sp. SYSU D00669 (assembly GCF_054050715.1). NCBI lineage: Bacteria > Bacillati > Actinomycetota > Actinomycetes > Geodermatophilales > Geodermatophilaceae > Blastococcus > Blastococcus sp. SYSU D00669. The sequence goes on along the minus strand of NZ_JBJGZV010000004.1, from coordinate 163,930 downwards.
CGGCTGATGGCCACCCCCGTCCAGTGGCTGGCCGGCGCCCGGCCGCGCACCCTGCCCGCCGCCGTCGCCCCGGTGCTGGTCGGCACCGGCGTCGCGGCGGCGCTCGACGGGTTCCGGCCGGTCCCCGCGCTGCTCGCCCTGGTCGTCGCGCTCGCGCTGCAGGTGGCGGTGAACTACGCCAACGACTACTCCGACGGGACGCGCGGCACCGACGCCGACCGGGTGGGGCCGATGCGGCTCGTCGGCTCCGGGGCGGCGACGCCCCGCCAGGTGCTGGTGGCGGCGGCGCTGGCCTTCGGCGTGGCCGCGGTGGCCGGTCTGGCGCTGGCCGCCCTGTCGAGCTGGTGGCTGGTCGCGGTCGGCGCGGTCTGCATCGCCGCCGCCTGGACCTACACCGGCGGCCCGATCCCCTACGGCTACCGGGCGCTCGGCGAGGTCTTCGTCTTCGTGTTCTTCGGCCTGGTGGCCGTCGTGGGGACGACGTACGTGCAGACCCGGTCGCTGGAGGGGCTGGCGTTCGCCGCCGCCGTCCCGGTCGGTTCGACGATCGTCGCGATCCTCGTGGTGAACAACCTGCGCGACATCGAGGGCGACGCCGCCGTCGGCAAGCGGACGCTCGCCGTGGTCGTCGGGGACCGCGCGACGCGGCTGGGTTACGTAGGGTTGCTCCTGGCAACCTTCGTCGTCATCGCGCTGATCGGCCTCGAGCGCCCGTGGGCGCTGGTCGCGCTGCTCGCCGCGCCGCTCGCCGTCCGACCTGCACGGACGGTGCTCGGCGGGGGGAGAGGACCGGCCCTGATCGGTGCCCTCCAGGGCACCGGCCTGGTCACCTTGGCGACGGGAGTGCTGCTCGGAGGGGGTCTCGCGGTCACCGGATGAGGTGAAACTCGCGGAAGATTCTCCGGGTAGGGCCCGCTGCAGCCGTAGGGAGTCCGGGAGCAGGCGCGACGTAGGGGGATCCGGTGGCCACTGCTGAGGACGTGCTGAACGCCGTGGACGAGGTCGTCTCCGACGGTGTCCGGCGAGGCCTGCTGCTCAACCACGTCGAGGACGGCGCCCTGGACGGCCGCCACGTGACCATCGACGGCCGCCGGATGGTCAACTTCGGCTCCTGCTCCTACCTCGGCCTGGAGACGCACCCGGCGCTCAAGGCCGGCGTCGTCGAGGCGGTGGAGCGGTTCGGCACGCAGTTCTCCTCGTCGCGCGTGTACGCCTCCGCGCCGCTGTACCGGGAGGTCGAGGAGACGCTCGCCGGCCTGTTCGGGCGCGGGGTGATCGTCACGCCGTCCACGAGCATGGGGCACCTGTCGGCGATGCCGACGCTGATCGGCGAGCGCGACGTGCTGCTGCTGGACCACCAGGTGCACAACTCGGTGCAGACGGCGGCCAAACTGGTCGCGGCCACCGGCGCCAAGGTGGAGCTCGTCCCGCACAGCGACCTGCACACGCTGGAGAAGCGGCTGGCGACCTACCGGAAGACCCACCGGCGGGTCTGGTACGCCGCCGACGGGCTGTACTCCATGTACGCCGACCTGATGCCGACGGCGGAGCTCGACGACCTCGCCGCGCGGTACGAGAACCTCTGGCTCTACGTCGACGACGCGCACGCCGTCTCGTGGACCGGCCGGCACGGCCGCGGGCACGCCCTCGAGCACCTCTCCCCCGGGACGCTGGCCCGGACGGTGGTCGCCGCCTCGCTGAACAAGTCCTTCGCCGCGTCCGGCGGGGCGATCACCTTCCCGGACGAGCGCACCCGCGGCCGGGTGCTGCGGCTGGGCGGGCCGCTGATCTTCTCCGGACCGGTCCAGCCGCCGATGCTCGGCGCGATCCTGGCCTCGGCCCGGCTGCACCTCACCCCCGAGGTCGCCGAGCGGCAGGCGCTGCTGCTCGACCGCATCCGGCTGTTCAACCGGCTCGCCGCGGAGGCCGGGCTGCCGGTGGTGTCGGAGTCGGAGACGCCGATCCGCTGCGTCGGGGCGGGCGTCTCGTCGGTCGCCTACCGGCTGGTGGAGCGGCTGCGCTCGGCGGGTTTCCACGTCAACACGGCGTCGTTCCCCGCCGTCCCGGCCAAGCGCAGCGGCGCACGGCTGACCATCACCGCGCACCACACCGCGGACGACGTCGCCGGCATGGTGGCGGCCCTGGCCGAGCACCTGCCGGCCGCCATCACCGACGAGGGCGCCTCGGTCGACGACCTGCACCGGGCGTTCGCCCGCCAGCTGCGCGGCCGCAAGGTCATGGGCGCCGAGACGGCCCCGCGCACCAAGCCCGCGCTGCGCCTGGAGCACCACCGATCGATCGACGGCGTCGACACCGCGGAGTGGGACCGGCTGCTCGGCGCCCGCGGCGCCTTCTCCGCGCACGCGCTGCGCACCCTCGAGTCGGTGTTCGACACCGGCGGCACCGGCGCGGCGGGCCAGACCGAGGACGCCTGGGACTTCCACTACTTCGTCGTCCGCGACGACACCGGCGCGCCGGTGGCCGCGACCTTCTTCACGACCGCGCTGTGGAAGGACGACATGCTCTCCTCCGCAGCGGTGTCGCGGGAGATCGAGCGGCGGCGGATCGAGAACGCCGACAGCTACCACCTCACGTCGACGATGGTCGGCATGGGCTCGCTGCTCACCGAGGGCGACCACCTCTACCTCGACCGCGGCCGCGACTGGCGGGGCGCCCTGCGGATGATCCTGCGCGCCGCCCGCCGGGAGGAGGACCTCGCCGCCGCCGCGGGCGTCGTCCTGCGCGACCTGCCCGACGACGACGAGCTGCACGACTTCCTGCTCGGCGAGGGCCTCATGCGGCTGCCGATCTGGAGCACCTGGCACCGCGAGGTCGACTTCGCCGACGACGACGCCTTCCTGGGCCAGCTGACCCGCAAGCACCGCTACCACCAGCGCACCCGCGTGCTGGCGTGGGAGCCGGCCTACCGGGTGCAGGTGCTCCGCGGCGGCAGCCGCGAGGCGCGGGCGCTGAAGCCGTGCGTGCGTGACGAGCTGTACCGGATGTACCGCAACGTGCACGCCCGCTCGTTCGAGCTCAACGTCTTCCCGCTGCCCCGCCGGGTCGTCGACGCCGTCCTCGAGTCGCCGGGCTGGGAGGTCGTGCTGCTGCACCTGCCCGACCGCGCCTCCGGGCCGGTGGCCTTCGCCGCGCAGCACGTCTTCCCCGGCGCGGACGGGCACGTCGCCCCGGTGTTCGTCGGACTCGACTACTCCTACGTGCCGACCCACAACAGCTACCAGCAGCTGCTCTTCCAGGCGCTGCGCAGCGCGCAGCGGCACGGGCTGCCGCACGTGCTGTACGGGATGAGCGCCGACCTGCAGAAGGCCCGCTTCGGGGCGACGCCGCAGCGGCGGTGGGCCTACGTGCAGGCCACGGAGACGTTCAACATGGACGTGCTCGCCCGGGTCAGCGAGACCGTCGCCACCGCCTGACCCCTCCCGGGCGGGGGGGTCAGGCGGCCGGTTCGTCGCCGCTCAGGCGGGCGCGCAGGTCCTCCTTGGCCGCCTGCCGGGCGACGCTGCGCGCGGCCAGGGCCTCGGTGAGCCGGTCCCGCACGGGGCGCAGCACGAGGTAGGCGATCGGCATGGACAGCAGCACCCCGAAGAGCAGGCCGGCGTAGCTGCCCAGCCCGGCGACCCACAGCACCGCGACCAGCGCCGCGGCGATCGCCAGGCGGCCGAACGTGTAGAGCAGCAGCCACGGGGCGACCCGGGGCGGTGTGGCGGGCCCGCCGTCCGGCCCCGCGGGACCGGTCGGGACGGGGTCAGGCGTCGACGCGGCCATGGCGCCCCTCCCACTTCGTCGAGAGGACGACGGTGGTCCGGGTGCGGGCGACGCCCCGGATCCGGTTGATCGCGCTGATGCTCGCCTCCAGGGCGGGGATGTCGGGAACCCGGACCTTGAGCACGTAGCCCTCGTTGCCGGCCACCCGCCAGCAGTCCTCGACCTGCGGCATGGCGCTCAGCGCCTCCTCGACGCCGGTCTCGTCGACCGCGTCGCTCTCGATGACGCCGACCAGCGCGGTGACGTCGAGGCCGAGCGCCGTCGGCTCGACCACCGCGCGGTAGCCGGTGATCACCCCGGCCGCCTCCAGCTTGCCCACGCGCTCGTGCACGGCGGGCGAGGACAGGCCGACCTGCCGGGCCAGCTCGGCGTAGCTGGCCCGCCCGTTGGCGCGCAGCAGGTCGATGAGCTGCCGGTCCACGGCGTCGATGGTGCGTCTCCGTCCTGCGGTTCGGGGCAGCGGCGCTCGCTGCCCGCCACCGAGTATTCACGCGGACGTACATTGGAGGCCGACGAGGGGGTGGTGGGCCGGTGGCGGCGTTCCTGGTGGTCCTTCTGGTGGCGGTCGGCGTGGTGGTGCTGCTCATGCGCGCCGCGACCGCGGCGGGCAACGGCGGTGGCCTGTCGGCGCCGCGACCGCCGCGCGCGCCCCGGGTGCGGCCCCAGCGCCCGCGCCGTCCGGTCGCCCCCGACGACGACCCCGACTTCCTGCGCGAGCTCGACCGGCGCCGCAGCCGCGGCGAGAACCCCGGCGCCTGACGACGGGGTCAGGCGGCCGAGCTGATCCCGGCCGAGCTGGTCCCCGCCGGGCGGCGCCGGTCCGGCGCCGGTTCGGCCGGGTCGTGCGCGGACTCGTCGAGGTCCCCGGGCCAGCCGAGCCCCTCGCCCTTCCGCGGCGGCGCCGGCCAGCCGATGTCTCCCTGCCGGGACGCCCCGTTCGCGGCGCTGTGGCTGCCCATGGGGGCATGGAAGCACGCGCCGCCGCCCGCCGTCACGGGGCGGATGCTCCGCCTGGGCTCAGCTGACGCCGCCGTAGCTGTGCAGGCCGGTCGAGACCATGTTCACGTAGAGCAGGTTGAAGATCATCACGCCCAGCCCGACGACGTTCACCCACGCCGCGGGCCGGCCGCGCCAGCCCGCCGTCGTGCGCGCGTGCAGGTAGCCCGCGTAGACCACCCACGCGATGAACGCCCAGGTCTCCTTGGGGTCCCAGCCCCAGAACCGGCCCCACGCGCTCTCGGCCCAGATCGCGCCGGCGATGACGGCGAACGTCCAGATCGGGAAGCCGAAGACCGCGGTGCGGTGCGCCACGCGGTCGAGCGCCGCGGCCGAGGGCAGCCGGTCGAGGATGCCCGGCGCGGCCGGCTCCTCGCCGGAGCCGCCCGCGGCCACCGTGGCCTCGCGCCGGGACCGCACCAGGTACAGCACGCTGGCGATGCCGCTGACGAAGAAGATGCCGAACCCGAGGATCGCCGTCGACACGTGGACGGCCAGCCAGCTCGACCGCAGGGCCGCGACCAGCGGACCGGCGTCGGCGTACAGCCACAGCCCGATGCCGACCATGCCGAGCACCACCGGCACGAGCACGAACACGCCGATGTGCCGCAGGCCCGGCGAGCGCAGGGCGAGCACCCAGAAGGCGAGGACCGCGACCAGCACGGTGGCGGTCGCGAACTCGTACATGTTGCCCCACGGCAGCCGGCCGGTGGCCATGCCGCGGGTGACCAGGATCGCCGCGTGCGTCACGATGCCGAGCGCGGTGAGCAGCATGCCGAGCGCGCCCCAGCGGCGGCCGGCGCGCGGCTCGGCGACCTCGCCGGCGCCGACCGGTGCCGGCTCGACCGGCGCACCCGCGCCGACCAGCTCGCGGGAGCGCGCGCGGGCCGGGCGGCGACCGAACGCCAGCTGGGCGCAGAACGCCACGACGGCGAGCGAGTACAGCCCGACGCTGATCGAGAAGAACGTGTCCGACAGGTCGGCCAGCGTCTGGTCAGTGGTCACGCGTCGGTGCCTCCCGGTCCGGTGAGCGGTCGTCCAGGGCGGCCCGCAGGTCGCCGGTCAGCGCGGCGAACCGCGGGCCGGGCTCACCGCTGCCCTTCGTCAGCGAGGCCAGCGACAGCACGGTACCGCTGCCCCCGGCCGCCTCGGCGGCCCGGGCGAAGAACCGCTCGCGCCGCACGAGCAGCATCCCGAGCAGGCCGGCGAGCATCGCGATCGCCGACACCAGCACCCACACCTGGCCCGGGTCGTGCGAGAACTGCAGCGCCGCGAACTCCTTGACGCCGGTGAACGTGATCGTCGTCCCGTCGTCCAGGGTCAGCGACTCCCCCGCCGCCAGGTTCCCCTCGCCGACCTGCGACAGCCGGCCGCGGTCGATCTGCGAGGAGTCCAGCGAGTACACCGACTGCGGGATCCCCGAGTCGAGACCGAGGTAGCCCCGGTAGACGACGATCGCGACCTGCGGCGCCAGCGGGCGCGGGTCGATCGAGGTGAGGATGCCGCCCGACACCGAGCCGGTGGGGGCGAAGAAGCCCTCGAGCGCGAGCTGGTCCTCCTGGCCGGGGACGTCGGGCAGCTTGAGCGCGCCCTGGCTGGCCATCGTCGCCTGGTCCGACGGCAGGAACGGCACCGAGAGGTCCTCGAACGACGAGCCGTCGGGGAACGTGACGGTGAACGTCGGGCTGAACCCGTGGCCGGTCACGTAGACCCGGTCGCCGTCCACCCGCAGGGGATCGTTGACGCCGATCGTCGTCTCGCGCCCCTCCTCGCCCGGCGCCCCGTAGCGGATGCCGGCGGTGTAGGAGGCGGCGGTCAGGTTCTCCTCGTACTCGGCCTCGAAGTCCTCGAGGTCGACGCACAGCGGCGACAGGTCGCCGCCCTCGACCAGTGCGCCGGACGAGTACGTGTCGTACTGCTGGAACGAGTTGCAGAAGCCCTGCCCCTCGGTGACCAGGATGCTGCCCTCGTAGCCCCACAGCTTGCCGCCGGCGAGGCCGAGCAGCAGGGCCACCAGCGACAGGTGGAACAGCAGGTTGCCGGTCTCCTTGAGCAGCCCCTTCTCGGCGGAGAGCTCGGGGCCGGCAGTGCCGCCGGCCCCGGCGGAGCGGGCGGAGCCGTCGCGGCGGACCACGCGGTAGCGGCGGACCCGCAGCTCCTCCTCCACGACGTCGAGGGCCTCGGTCCCGCGCAGCGGCGTCTCGAGGCTCGCCGAGTCGGGCAGCCGCAGCAGGTGCCGCGGCGCCGGCGGTGGGGCGGCCCGCAGCGCGCGGGCGTGCTCCACCGCGCGGGGCAGCACGCAGCCGATCAGCGAGACGAACAGCAGCAGGTACACCGCCGCGAACCACGGCGAGCTGAAGACGTCGAACAGGTAGAGGTCGTCCAGCACCGGCGCGAGCGCCGGGTGCTCGGTGAAGTACTCGGCGACGGCGTTCTGCGACAGCGACCGCTGCGGCAGCAGGGATCCCGGGATCGCCGCCAGCGCGAGCAGGAACAGCAGGATGATCGCCGTCCGCATCGCGGTCAGCCGGCGCCACCAGCGCAGCAGCAGGCCGGTGACGCGCCGGTGCGCGGGTGCGGGCGGCGGGGGCGTCGGCGACGTCCGCGGCGGGTCCAGGACGGTCACGACCGCTCCTCGCTGACGCTCGTCGCGTCCGTGCCGGACGGTGCTGTGCCCATGTGCGAGCTCGCGAGCTCGCTCACAGTGCCGACTCCCCGAACCCGCTGGCCGCGATCCACGAGCGCAGCCACTGCATCAGCTCGGTCCACAGACCGGTCACCAGCAGGACGCCGACGACCACCAGGACGACGCCGCCGACCCGGGTGACCGTGCGCGCGTGCCGGCGCAGGAACGACGTCGCGCCCATCGCCCAGCGCGCGCCGAGCGCCACCAGGACGAAGGGGATGCCCAGGCCCAGGCAGTACGCGACGCCGAGGAGGGCGCCGCGGCCGGCGGTCGCCTCGGCGTAGGCCAGCGAGTTCACCGCGGCCAGGGTCGGCCCGAGGCACGGCGTCCAGCCGAGCCCGAACACGATGCCGAGCAGCGGCGCCCCGGCCAGCCCGGCGACCGGGCGGGCCGAGAGCCGCGCGGTGCGCTGCAGGAACGGCAGCCAGCCGAGGAAGGCCAGCCCCATGACGATCGTGACGACGCCGAAGACCCGGTTGAGGACGTCGGACCACTGCAGCAGCAGCCGCCCGAGCCCGCCGAACGCGGCGCCGAACGCCACGAACACCAGCGTGAACCCGAGCACGAACAGCAGGGCGCCGAGCACCATCCGCCCGCGCGGCGAGCGCTCGTCGGTCGTCGTCCGCACGGCCGTGGCGGTGCCGCCGCCGGCCGGGGCGGGCGCCGTCGCCGTCCGCGCGCCGGTGCCGACCAGGCCGGTGACGTAGGAGAGGTAGCCCGGCACCAGCGGCAGGACGCACGGCGAGGCAAAGCTGATCAGCCCGACCAGCGCGGCGACCGCGGCGCCGACGAGCAGCGGGCCGTCGGTGACCAGGCGGCCGAAGGTGTCCCCCACTCAGCCCTCCTCGGTCACCAGCGTCAGGACCGAGCGCAGGTCGTCCTGCTGCACGGCCGCGGTGTACACGGCGGCCACCCGCCCCTGCCGGTCCAGCACGATGGTGGACGGGATCGCGTTGGCCGGGTAGTCCCGGAACGCCAGCGCCACCTCGCCGCGCGGGTCGAACAGCGACGGGAAGGTGATCGCCTTGCTGTCGAGGAACGCCTGGGCCAGCTGGCGGTCGTCCTTGACGTTGACGCCGAGGAACTGCACGCCGTCGCCCTGGACCTCGGCGTAGACCTCCTGGAACTCCGGGGACTCCACCCGGCACGGCGGGCACCACGAGCCCCAGAAGTTGATCACGGCGACGTCGCCGCCGAGCTCGGTCGAGGAGTACTCGCTGCCGTCGAGCAGCTCGCCGGCGAACTCCGGCGCCGCCTGCCGCTCCTCCGGCGCGATCACCTCGCCGGCCGGGGTGCCGGCCACGAAGCGGAACTCCCCGCCGTTGTTGACGTCGACGGCGTCGGAGCCGGTCGAGCAGCCGGCCAGCAGCACGGCCGTCCCGGCGAGGGCGCCCAGCAGCCGCCTCATGCCCCGGGCACCGCGTCCGGGTCGGTCGCGCCGGCCGGCTCCGCGTACTCCACCCGGGCCACCCGGTCGCCCTCGTAGACCAGCGAGGTGACGCTGGCCAGACCGCACTGCCGCCGGCGCGGGTCGTGCGCGTAGCGGCGGCCCTCGACGTGCATCCGCAGCGTCCAGATCGGCAGCTGGTGGCTGACGCAGACGGCGGCGTGCCCGCGGGCGGCGTCGCGCGCGGCCTCGACGGCGGCGAGCATCCGGGCGGCGATCTCGACGTACGGCTCGCCCCACGACGGCCGGAACGGGTTGCGCAGCTTCCACCAGTGCTGCGGCGCGCGCAGGACGCCGTCCCCGACCCCGACCCGGAGGCCCTCGAAGGCGTTGCCGGCCTCGATCAGCCGGTCGTCGGTCGCGATCTCCAGCCCGAGCTGCTCGGCGATCGGCGCGGCGGTCTCCTGGGCGCGCTGCAGCGGGCTGGAGACGAGGTGGGTGACGTCCTTGCCGAGGAACCACTGCGCGGCCTTGCCGGCCATCGCCTGGCCGGCCTCGGACAGCCGGTACCCCGGCAGCCGCCCGTAGAGGACCTTCTGCGGGTTGTGGACCTCCCCGTGCCGCAGCACGTGGACGACGGTGACCTCGGCGCTCACGGGCTCAGCTCCTGGGCGTCCTTCGCGATCTCGTCGGGCGGTGCGTCGGCGGGGTCGGCCGCGGCCGCCGCCCGGGCGGCGTAGGGCAGCGCGTCGAGGACGCGCTCGAGCGACTCGCCCCCGAGCACGGCGCTGACGAACCACGACTCGAACGCCGACGGCGGCAGGTACACGCCGCGGGCGAGCATCTCGTGGAAGAAGGCGGTGTAGCGGGCGACGTCCTGGGTCCGCGCGTCGTCGTAGTCGCGGACCTGCCGCTCGTCGGGCACGAAGAAGATCGAGAACATGCTGCCGGCCTGCTGCACGCGGTGCGGGACGCCCGCGGCGAACAGCGCCGCGCTCGCCGCGCCGCGCAGGGTCGCCGACACCTGGTCGCAATGGGCGTACACCTCGTCGGTGCAGTGCCGCAGCGTGGTGAGCCCGGCGGCGACGGCCACCGGGTTCCCGGACAGCGTGCCGGCCTGGTACACCGGCCCGACCGGGGCGAGCTGGTCCATGAGGTCGGCGCGGCCGCCGAACGCGGCCGCGGGCAGGCCGCCGCCCATGACCTTGCCGAAGGTGAACAGGTCGGCGTCCACGGGGTCGATGCCGTACCAGCCGGAGCGGGACACCCGGAAGCCGGTCATCACCTCGTCGAGGACCAGCAGGGCGCCGTGCGCGGCGGTGATCCGGCGCAGCTCGCCGTTGAAGCCGTCCAGCGGGGGGACGACGCCCATGTTGCCCGCGGCCGCCTCGCTGATCACGCAGGCGACGTCGGCGCCGCGCTCGGCGAAGACCCGCTCGACCGCCGCGACGTCGTTGTAGGGCAGGACGACGGTGTCGGCCGCGGCGCCGGTGGTGACGCCGGGGGTGTCGGGCAGGCCCAGCGTGGCGACGCCGGAACCGGCCGACGCGAGCAGCGCGTCGACGTGGCCGTGGTAGTGGCCGGCGAACTTGACCACCAGCGGGCGGCCGGTGGCGCCGCGGGCGAGCCGGATCGCCGAGAGCACGGCCTCGGTGCCGGAGTTGACCAGGCGGACCCGCTGCACCGACGGCATGCGGGCGAGGATCTCCTCGGCCAGATCGAGCTCCGCCTCGGTGGGCGCGCCGAAGGACAGCCCGCGGCGCGCGGCCGCCGTCACGGCGTCGACGACGGCCGGGTGGGCGTGGCCGAGCAGCATCGGTCCCCAGGAGCTGACCAGGTCCACGTACCGGCGGCCGTCGGCGTCGGTCAGGTACGCCCCGGCGGCCGAGGCCATGAACCGCGGGGTGCCCCCGACGGCGCGGAAGGCGCGCACGGGGCTGTTCACCCCGCCCGGGGTGACCTGACGGCCACGGGCGAAGAGGTCGGCCGACACGGGGGCCTCGTAGGCGTAGCGGGAGGTGTCCGACGAGGTCACCGGTCCAGTGTCCCCTCTGTCCCCGGGCCGCCGTCGGGGACGTCCGCCACAGCGGCCAGCAGGGCGGTGGTCAGCGCGGCCGGGTCGCGGGTGGGCACGAGCACGGTGCGACCGTCGGCCAGCCCGAGCGGCAGCCCGGTGCGGCCCTTCGGCACCGACCAGCCGCCGCCGAGCACCGGCGCGCCGGCGTCGACGCCCGCCTCGCCGTCGCGGACGGCGCGCAGGTGGGCGGTGTCGACGTCGGCCAGCGCCACGCGCTCGCGGCCGACCGACAGCGCGGCGTCCGGGCCGTCGGCGTCGACCCGCACGGTCCACACCCGGCGGGCCGAGACGACGCCGGCGGCCACGACGCCCAGCACCGCGACGACGGCGAGCACCCACACGACCGGCGGCACGTCGGGCCCGGGGAACGCGAGGTCGGCGACCAGGAACACGGCCAGGGCGGCCGCGACCAGCCAGAACGGCCGCCACGACCCGCCCGGCTCGACGTACGGGGTCACCTCAGCGCAGCCAGCGGGCCGCTTCGACCGCCCAGTAGGTGAGCACCGTGCCGGCCCCGGCCCGGCGGATGGCGGTGAGCGTCTCGAGGATCGCCCGCTGCCGGTCCACCCAGCCGTTGGCGGCGGCTGCCTCGAGCATCGCGTACTCGCCGCTGACCTGGTACGCGCTGACCGGCACGTCGACGGCGTCGGCGACCGCGCGCACGATGTCGAGGTAGGGCAGGGCGGGCTTGACCATGACGGCGTCCGCGCCCTCGGCGAGGTCCTGCCGCACCTCGCGCAGCGCCTCGGCGGCGTTCGGCGGGTCCATCTGGTAGGTCGAGCGGTCGCCGAACCGCGGCGCGCCCTCGGCCGCCTCGCGGAACGGGCCGTAGAAGCCCGACGCGTACTTGGCCGCGTAGGCCAGGACCGGCGTCTCGGTGAAGGCGGCGCCGTCCAGGGCCCGGCGGATCGCGGCGACCTGCCCGTCCATCATCCCGCTGGGCGCGATCACGTGCGCCCCGGCCTGCGCCTGGGCGACCGCGACCGCGGCGTAGCGGTCCAGCGTCGGGTCGTTGTCCACGATGCCGGCCGGGGTCACCACGCCGCAGTGCCCGTGGTCGGTGTACTCGCACAGGCACAGGTCGGCCATGAGCACCAGCTCGTCGCCGAGGTCGGCCTTGAGCTGCTGCAGCGCGACGTTGACGATGCCGTCGGCGGCGTCGGCCTGCGAGCCCACCGGGTCCTTCTCCGACGGGACGCCGAAGAGGATCAGCCCGCCGATGCCGGCCTCGGCGGCCTCGTGCGCGGCCTTGCGCAGCGAGTCCAGGGTGTGCTGGACGACGCCGGGCATCGAGGAGATCGGCACCGGCGCGTCGATGCCCTCCTTGACGAAGACGGGCAGCACGAAGTCGGCCGGCGACAGCCGCGTCTCGGCGGTCAGGCGCCGCAGCGCGGGCGTCGACCGGAGCCGACGCCCGCGGGCGACCGGGCGGGCGGGAGACGGCAGCGTCACTTCGAGCTGCCTTCCTCCTCCGCCCGGCGCGCGGCGGCGAACTCCGCCAGCGCGTCGACCAGCGGGGCCACCGCGGCGGTCTCGGGCTGGACGTCGACCCGCAGGCCGAACTCCTGCGCGGTGGCGGCGGTGGCGGGGCCGATCGCCGCGACGACGGTCTTGGCGTGCGGCTTGCCGGCGATGCCGACCAGGTTGCGCACCGTGCTCGACGAGGTGAAGCACACCGCGTCGAAGCCGCCGCCCTTGATCGCCTCGCGCACCGGCGCGGGCGGCGGAGCGGCCCGGACGGTGCGGTAGGCGGTGACGTCGTCGATCTCCCAGCCGCGCTCGACGAGGCCGGCGGCCAGGGTCTCGGTGGCGATGTCGGCCCGCGGCAGGAGCACCCGGTTGATCGGGTCGAACACGTCGTCGTAGGGCGGGAAGTCGGCCAGCAGGCCCTCGCTGGACTGCTGCCCGGAGGGCACCAGCTCCGGCACGATGCCGAAGGCGCGGACGGCGTCGGCGGTGGACTCGCCCACGCAGGCGACCTTCACGCCGGCGAACGCGCGGGCGTCGAGGCCCAGCTCGGTGAACTTCTCGCGCACGGCCTTCACCGCGTTGACCGAGGTGAACACGATCCAGCCGTAGCGGCCGGTGACCAGGCCCTTGATCGCGCGGTCCATCTGCGCGGGGCTGCGCGGCGGCTCGACGGCGATGGTCGGCACCTCGACCGGCACGGCGCCGTAGGCGCGCAGCCGCTCGCTCATCTCGCCGGCCTGGTCCTTGGTGCGCGGCACCAGCACCCGCCAGCCGAACAGCGGCCGGCTCTCCCACCAGGAGAGCTTCCCCCGCTTGTCGACGGCGGCGCCGACGGTGGCGACGACGGCGCCGGAGAGCGCCTCGAGGCCGGCGGTCTTCTCGGCGACGGCCGAGAGCTTGCCGACGACGCTCTTCTGCGCCGTCCCGGAGCCGCCGGCGGTGACGACCACCGGCGTCGAGCCGGACAGGCCGGCCTCGACCAGGCGGACGGCCGCCTCGGGCAGCTCGTCGACGCCCGCGGCGGAGAGCACCAGCGGGCTGCTGGTGGCGGCCGCGGCGCCGGCGAGGGGCGCGAGGTCGGTCTCGCCGGCGAGGTCGGCGGTCAGCCAGCTGCCGCCGAGGGCGACACCGGCGAAGGCCGGGACGGCCGGGACCGGCGCGACGCCGGGGACGACGTCGAAGGCCACGGAGGTGCGGCCGACGGCGAGCACCTCCTTGACCGCGCGCTCGGAGGTGAACGGGTCGCCGGCGACGAGCCGGACGACGGCCGCCCCGCCCTTGGCGGCGGCCACCGCGGACCTGGCCACGTCGGCCGGCTCCCCGGAGACGGGGGTCAGCTCGGCCTGCGGGGCGGTCTCGCGGACGGCGTCCTGCACGGCGGCCGACACCTCGGGGTCGACGAGGACGACGCCGGCGGCGGCCAGCGCCTCGTACGCGCGCGTGGTCAGCATCCCGGGGTCACCGGGGCCGGCGCCGACGAAGACGACCTTGCCGGCCGGCACGCCGGCGGTCTTGCGGGTCATCGGGTGCTCCTGCTTCCTGGCCCCCGTCGGACGGGGGCGGTTGGTGGGTCTCAGGGGTGTGCGGGGGCCGCCATCAGCTCGGCGGCACCCCGGTCGAGCAGCTCGGCGGCGAGCCGGCGGCCGAGGGCCGCGGCGTTGTCGAGCGGGCCTGTGGTCGAGTCCCGGACGGCGTCGCTGCCGTCCAGGGCCGTCACCGAGGCGCGGAGGAACAGTTCGGGGCCGTGCTCGCCCTCGGCGACCTCGGCGTAGGCGGCGACCGGTGCGCTGCAGCCGGCCTCCAGCGCGGCGAGCGCGCTGCGCTCGGCGACGACGCAGGCGCGGGTGGCCGCGTGGTCGAGCGGGGCGAGCAGCGCCCGCGTGCGCTCGTCGTCGGCGCGGCACTCCACGGCGAGCGCGCCCTGGGCCGGGGCGGGCAGCACCTGCAGCGGGTCGAGCGTCTCGGTGATCGCGTCGAGCCGGCCCAACCGGGTCAGCCCGGCGCGGGCGAGCACGACGGCGTCCAGGTCGGCGTCCGGTCCCAGGGCCCGGGCCATCCGGGTGTCGACGTTGCCCCGGATCGGGACGACGTCCAGACCGAGGCCGAGCGCGCGCAGCTGGGCGACCCGGCGCGGCGCGCCGGTGCCGACCTTCGACCCGGCCGGCAGCTCGCCGAGGGTGAGGCCGTCGCGGGCGACGAGGGCGTCGCGCGGGTCCTCGCGCACCGGTACGGCGGCGAGGGCCAGGCCGGGCTCCGGGGCGGTGGGCAGGTCCTTGTAGCTGTGCACCGCGAGGTCGACCTCGCCGGCGAGCAGCGCCTGCCGGATGGCGGCGACGAACACCCCGGTGCCGCCGAGCTGCGCGATCGCGGCCGAGGAGCGGTCGCCCTCGGTGACGATGTGCACCAGCTCGACCGGGGTGCCGGTGGCCGCGGTGATCGCGTCGGCCACCCACTGCGACTGGGTCAGCGCCAGCGCGCTGCGCCGGGTGCCCAGGCGGAGGGTGGCGGTGCGGGTGGCGGTCACGGCAGGCCACCGCCCGGGCGCAGGTCGTCGGGGTCGACGGTGACCGCCTCGGCGAGGGTGGCGTGCTCGCCCTCCACGTCGGTGTCGATGCCCAGGCCGAACAGCGCGCGCAGCGCGCCGGCGTAGTCGGTGCCGCCGGGGGCGCTGGCCAGCTCCTTGACCCGCACGGTGGGCTCGTGCAGCAGCTTGTCGACGACGCGGTGCACGGTGCGGGCGATCTCGGCGCGGGCGCGGGCGTCGAGGTCGGGCAGCCGCCCGGCGAGGCGGAGCAGCTCGGCATCGACCACCTCGGCGGCCTGGCTGCGCAGCGCCGACACGGTGGGGGCGACCGCGGCCGCGTGCCGCTCGGCGCGCAGCAGCGACAGCTCGGTCTCGATCAGGTCGCGCGCCGCGGTGACGTCGTCGGCGGCCACCGAGCCGGCGATCGGGCCGCCGGACCGCCGCTCGCCCTGCAGCAGGGCTGAGTTCCGCTCGCTCTGCAGGAGAGCCAGGTCGACGACGTGCACGCCGGTCAGCCCGGCGACGCCCGGCTCGACGTCGCGCGGCAGCGCCAGGTCGACGACGACCAGCGGGCGGTCGGGCCGGCCGGCCGTCGCGGCGGCGACGACGTCGGTGCCGATGACGATGCCGCTGGCGCCGGTGCAGGTGACCAGGACGTCGGCGGCGGCGAGCTCGGCGGTCAGGTCGGCGAGCTCGACGGCGCGGCCGCCGACGTTCTCGGCCAGCCGCTCGGCGTGCGCGGAGGTGCGGCTGCCGACCGCCACGTCCGCGCCCCGGCGGGCCAGCGTGGTCGCCGCGAGGGCGCCCATCGAGCCGGCGCCGACGACGAGCGCCGGCCGCCCGGTCAGGCTGCCCAGCCGCGCCTCGGCGCGGTCCAGCGCGGCGGAGACGAGCGAGGCGCCGGCGCGGTCGATGCCGGTCTCGGCGTGCACGCGCTTGCCCACCCGCAGCGCCCGCTGGGCGACCGGGTGCAGCGCCCGGCCGACGGTGCCCTCCTCCTGCGCGAGCCCGTACGCGGTGCGCAGCTGGCCGAGCACCTGCGTCTCGCCGACCACCATCGAGTCCAGGCCGGCGGCGACGGTGAAC
Organism: Blastococcus sp. SYSU D00669; assembly: GCF_054050715.1. Taxonomy (NCBI): domain Bacteria; kingdom Bacillati; phylum Actinomycetota; class Actinomycetes; order Geodermatophilales; family Geodermatophilaceae; genus Blastococcus; species Blastococcus sp. SYSU D00669. The sequence continues at coordinate 147,918 of NZ_JBJGZV010000004.1, read as the reverse complement.
AGGTGCGCGATCGCCTGGTCCTCGTAGTGGACCGTCACGTACGGGGAGAGCTCCTCGACGGTGGCGCCGGCCTGCCGGGCGAGCACCCGGCTGACGTCGACGACGCCGCCGTGGAACTTGTCCACCTCGGCGAAGACCTCGACCCGGTTGCAGGTGGCCAGCACGATCGCCTCGGTGACGTGCGTGCCGGCGACCAGCTCGTGCAGCGCCTTGACCGTCTCGTCCGGCCCCATCGCGAACTGCTCGAGCAGCGCGACGGGGGCGGTCTGGTGGCTCACGCCCACCGCCAGCAGGCTCATGCCATGCCTCCCGCGAGCACCGGCCCGCCCGTCCCGACCAGCCGCTGCTGGCCGAGGAAGGCGAGCACCTGCAGCTCGACGGACAGGTCGACCTGGCGGACGTCGACGCCCGCGGGGGCGGTCAGCGTCACCGGCGCGAAGTTCAAGATGCTCCTCACCCCGGCCGCGGCCAGCCGGTCGCACACCGGCTGGGCCACCTCGGCCGGTGTCGCGATGACCCCGATGGAGGCCTGCGTCGCCGCGACGACCGCCTCGAGCTCCTCGACCGGGCGCACGACCGATCCGCCGATCCGCTGCCCGATCCGGGCCGGCGCGGCGTCGAACAGGCCCACGAACTCGAAGCCCCGGCTGCCGAAGCCGGCGTAGTCGGCGAGCGCGGCCCCCAGGTTGCCGATGCCGACCAGCACGCAGGCCCGGTTGCGCTCGACGCCCAGCACGCGGGCGATGCGGTCGCGCAGGGTGCGCACCTCGTAGCCCACGCCGCGCACGCCGCACGGCCCGAGGTGGGAGAGGTCCTTGCGCAGGCCGGCGGGGTTGACCCCGGCGGCCGAGGCGAGCTCACCCGAGCTCACGGTGCTCCGCCCGCCGTCGGCCAGGCCGGTGAGCACCCGGAGGTACACGGCCAGGCGGGCGACGGTGGCCTCCGGGATCGTCCGGGGCCGGGGCTCTGTCACGGGGCCTGCTACTCCACAGCGGGCGCGCCAGGCGGCCGGCGGGCGCCGGCTCCGGTGCGCGACATCTCGGGGAACCAGGCGGGATGCCGCCCGGCATCCGCCACGGTAACCGCTTGTGAACGCAGGAACAAAGCCGCCGACCGCCGTCCCGCCGCTGACCGGCCACGGACGGGTGGCACTGTGGTGAGGACCACCCTACAGCGGTGCTCCGGGGGCTCTCAGGGGAGGCCCAGGTCCCGCCGGAGCCGGGGCACGTCGACCGTGAAGTACGAGTGCTCCTGGCCGTCGAGCAGCACCACGGGCACCCGGTCGCCGTACTCGGCCTGCAGCTCCATGTCGGCGTCGACGTCGACCGTCGCGGGCACGAGCCCCGCCTCGGCGGCCACCTGCGCCAGCGTGGCCGCCGCCTCCTCGCACAGGTGGCAGCCGGCCCGGGTGAGCAGCTGCAGGCGGCTCACCCGGCCACCAGCTCCCCGCTGCCCGTGAGCCCGAGCTCCCGCAGCCGCGCCCTGCTCACCTTGCCGGTGAGCGAGTGCGGCAGCGCGGGCAGGAAGTGCACCGACGTCGGCACCTTGTAGCGGGCGAGCGACCGCGCGGCGTGCGCGACCAGCTCGTCGGCGGTCAGCTGCTGCCCCTGCTCCAGGACCACGACGGCGCGGACGGCCGACCCGGTGCGCGCGTCGGGCACGCCGATCACCGCGCTCTCGGCCACCGCGGGGTGCGCGTCGAGCACCCGCTCCACCTCGGCCGGGTAGACGTTGAAGCCGCTGACCAGCACCAGGTCGCTGCGCCGGTCGACCAGGTGCAGGTCGCCGTCGTCGTCGCGGTAGGCGAGGTCGCCGGTGGCCAGCCAGCCGTCGGCGTCCGGGCCGTCGGCGCCGTCGGGCCAGTAGCCGGCGAACAGGTTGGCGCCGCGGACGACGATCTCCCCCGGCCCCTCCTCGGCCTCCTCCCCCGGTTCGGCGTCGGCCGCTGCCTCGGAGGTGTCGCGCAGCTCGAGCTCCACCCCGGGCAGCGGCCCGCCGATGCAGTTCGGCTTGGCCCGACCGGTGGCCAGCGTGCTCGCCACCACCGGGCTGGCCTCGGTGAGCCCGTAGCCCTCCCACACGGTGACCGCGGCGCGTTCGCGCAGCGCCGTCCACACCTCGGCCGGGAGCGGGGCGGCGCCGGACGACGCCATCCGGACGGCGGCGAAGGCACGCCGCAGGGGTGCGTCGCTGCCCTCGGCGTCGGCCAGCGCGAGCCAGGCCTGGTACATCGGCGGCGCGCCGGGCACGGCGGTCACCTGCTCGCTCTCCATCAGCCGCAGCGCGGCGGCCGGGTCGAAGGTCTCCTGCAGCACCGCGCAGGCGCCGGTGGCGGCGACCAGCCCGAAGCCGGCGTTGAGCCCGTAGACGTGGAACAGCGGCAGCACCAGCAGCACGCGGTCGTCCGGCCGCACCGGCGGCGGGCTCATGGCCAGGCACTGCTCCTGGTTGGCCCGCAGCGCCGCGTGCGTCAGCATCGCGCCCCGCGGCCGGCCGGTGGTGCCGCTCGTGTAGCAGAGGAAGGCCAGGCCGGCCGGGTCCTCCGCCCGCTCCGGCGGCGGGCCGTCGGCCTCGGGCGGGCCGGGGTGGACGGTCACGCCGGCGACCGGCGGTCGCTCCTCGGGGGTGACCAGGAGCTCGGCCCCGGAGTCACCGAGCACGTGCTCGAGCTCGGGATCGGTGTAGGCGGTGTTGACCGGGACGACGACCAGCCCCGCCCGCAGCGCACCGAGCACCGCCCGCAGCCAGTCCACGCCGTTGGGGAGCTGCACCGCGACCCGCCGTCCGGGCGCCAGGCCGCGCGCGGCGTAGCCGGCGGCGGCGCGGTCGACGGCGGCGTCCAGTTCGGCCCAGCTCAGCCGCTGGTCGCCGGCGACGACCGCGGGCGCGTCGGGACGGTCCCGGGCCGCCGCCCGGACGAGCGCGGACAGCGTCGTGCGGTCGGACACGGGCATCTCCTCCGTTGGAGCTGCGTCGGCCACCCGGGCGGGCGACGAGGCGTGCATCCCGTCGGGGTGGCGTGGACGGACTGCAGCGATGTTGTCACCATGGGAGCAGCCCCGCAGCATGCGCGCCGCTGGGTCCGGACAGCGCGCGACGGGAAGAGCCGCAGGTCGGCTCGGCGGGCCGACGAGGAGGTCGATCGCCCGCATGCCGTCCCCACGCCCTCTCGACGCGGCGCGGCAGTCCGCCACGCCCGCGGCCGACGGGCGCCCGTCCCCGCTCCCGCGCCCGCGCCCCTCGCCGCGGCCGCGGCCGACGCCGTTCCCCCGGGCGAGCGCCGAGACCGCGCCGGCGTCGGCCGAGCCGAACGTCGTCGCCGACCTCGACCCGGTGGCCGACCCGGTGGCCGAGCCGGTCGTCGACGAGGACGTCGAGCAGGAGATCGCCGCGCTGGCCGACGCCGGCGCGGTGCCCGACACCGGTGGCACCGACGTCTGGGCGCTGGTCCGGGCGGCCCAGGACGGCGACGCCGAGGCGTTCGGCCGGCTCTACGACCACTACGTGACCATGATCCACCGCTACGTCTACCACCGGGTGGGCGACCGGGTGCTGGCCGAGGACGTCACCAGCGAGACGTTCGTGCGGGCGCTGCGGCGGATCGACTCGCTGTCGTTCCAGGGGCGCGACGTGGGCGCGTGGCTGGTGACGATCGCCCGCAACATCATCCGCGACCACGTGAAGAGCAGCCGGTTCCGGCTGGAGGTCACGACGGCGGACATGCGCGACGCCGACCGGGCCACCAACGGTCCGGAGGACGCCGTCCTGCAGCACCTGACGAACGCGCAGCTGCTGGCCTGCGTGCAGCAGCTGGGCAGCGAGCAGCAGGAGTGCATCGTGCTGCGCTTCCTGCACGGGCTCTCGGTCGCCGAGACCGCGGCGGTCATGGGCAAGAAGGACGGCGCGATCAAGGCGCTGCAGCACCGCGCCGTCCGGCGGCTGGCGGCCCTGCTGCCGGAGGGGCTGCTGTGACCGGTCCCGCGCGCGGTCGCGTAACCCCCCGCCCGGTGCCGTCGTTGGGCACCCTGGACGGCACCACTCCCAGCGGAGGACTCCTGTGAGCGCTCACACCGGCAGCCCGGCGGCACACCGCCGCGGCGCCGCGGCGCGCGCGCAGGAGGAGGCGCTCGTCGCCCGCCTGGCCGACCTCGGCACCGCGCTGGACGGCGAGCCCGACCCGGCTTTCCGGGAAGCCACACGGGCCCGGCTGGTCGCGATGGCGGCCGTCCGCTCCCCCGAGCCGGCCGCCCGCCGGACCCTGCGCCGGTTCGCCGGCGCCACCGCCGTCGAGACCGCCGCCGCGCGCTGGCGGGGCCGGCTCACCGCCGGGCTGGCCGGCGCGGCCGTCGCGGTGACCGCGCTCGCCGGCCTGGTCGGCGTCTCCAGCGGCGCGCAGCCGGGCGACCCGCTCTACGGGCTCAAGCGCGGCACCGAGCAGACCCAGCTCGCGCTCGCCGGCGACTCGACCCGCGGGCAGACGCTGCTCGACTTCGCCTCGATCCGCCTCGCCGAGCTCGAGCAGCTGCTCGCCGAGGGCACCACGGCGCTGCCCGCCGTCCCCGCCGAGCCCGGTGCCGGTGGCGGGACCGTGCTGGCCGCCGACGCCTCGCCGGACCTCGTGGTGGACGTGCTGCGGACCATGGACGCGCAGACCGCCGAGGGCACCGCGTGGCTGACCACCCGGTCGGTGGAGCTGCGCGACGCGGCGCCGCTCACCGACCTGCTCGACTGGGCCGCCGAGCAGTCCGCCGACCTCACCGCCCTCGCACCCGAGGTCCCCGACGGCGCCGTGGAGGCGATGGACTCCTCGCTGGCGCTGCTCACCCAGGTGAGCGCCCGCGGCACCGCGCTGCAGGAGGCGCTGGCCTGCGCCGCAGGACCGGCCGTGGCCGGGACCGACGCGCTGGGGCCGCAGCCCGCCGACTGCGTCGAGGAGACGCCGCCGCCCGCCTCGGGCGGGACCACGGGCCCCGTCCCGCCGGGCACCGCGACCCCGTCCGGCGAGCCGACCGACCAGACGGTGCCGGGTGTCCCGACGCCGACCGGCGGGACCGCGGGGAGCCCCCCGACCGGTTCCGGCAGCGGCGCGGGGAGCGGTTCGGGTAGCGGGGCCGGCGGCGGTACCGGCGGCGGCCCCGGGCCCGGGACGACGTCCCGCCCGTCGGCGCCGAGCCGGCCGACGCCCGGGCTGCCGCTGCCCTCGCTGCCCCTGCCCGGGACGGGGGGCACCTCGGCCGCGCCCGGCGGCGGGGCGGCGCCCTCGACCAGCACGAGCAGCCCGCCGGCGATCATCGACACCCCGCTGCCGGTCTGCCTGCCGCCGATCATCTGCTGACGCCCCACCTCGGCGCCGGGAGGCGCCGGTTAGGGTCGGGACAGCCGCTGGTCGAGTGGGGAGGTACCCGTGCCGCGTCTGCCGTTCCGCGGCCGCTCGGAGCGGCACCCGCTGCCCGACGCCGAGACGCGCGCCCACGTCGCCGGTGAGGCCTCGGCCGCCGCCGCCGAGGTGGAGGCGCCGCCGGCGGTGGAGCTGGACCCGACCGCGGCCGCGTTCTTCGACGTCGACAACACGATGATGATGGGCGCCTCGCTGTTCTGGTTCGCCCGTGGTCTGGCCGCGCGCAAGTACTTCACGACCAGGGACCTCGCGCGCTTCGTGTGGCAGCAGGCGAAGTTCCGCATCGCCGGCAACGAGAGCGCCGACGACATGCACACCATCCGCGAGAACGCGCTGGCCTTCGTCGCCGGGCGGCCGGTGACCGAGATCGTGCAGGCCGGCGAGGAGATCTACGACGAGCTGATGGCCGACCGCATCTGGGGCGGCACCCGGCAGCTGGCGCAGAAGCACCTGGACGCCGGTCAGCGGGTGTGGCTGGTCACCGCCACCCCGGTCGAGCTGGCGCGGATCATCGCCCACCGGCTCGGGCTCACCGGCGCGCTGGGCACGGTCGCCGAGGTCAAGGAGGGCGAGTACACCGGCCGGCTGGTCGGCGAGCTCATGCACGGCGAGGCGAAGGCCGAGGCGGTCCGGGCGCTCGCCGAGCGGGAGGGGCTCGAGCTGGAGCGGTGCACCGCCTACAGCGACTCGGCCAACGACCTGCCGATGCTCACGCTCACCGGCACCGCCGTGGCGGTCAACCCCGACACCGAGCTGCGCGCGGTCGCCCGCTCGCGGGGGTGGCAGATCCGCGACTTCCGCACCGGCCGCAAGGCGGCGAAGATCGGCGTCCCCACGCTGGCGGCGGCGGTGGTCTCCGGCGGCGTGGTGGGCGGCGCGATCGCGGTCCGGCGCAAGAACACGGTGCCGGTCCCCGTACCGGTCGTCCAGCGGCGCCGGGTCCGCCTGCCCTGGCGCTGACTACCTCCAGACGCTCCTCCGCTGGAGGAGCAGCTGGTAGATCGAGTGCTGGATGGTCTCCCGCACCTGGTCGGTGAGGTTGAAGACCAGCATCGGGTCCTCCGCGGCCGCCGGGCCGTAGGACGCCGTCTCGATCGGCGCGCCGAAGGCGATGAGCCACTTCGACGGCAGCGGCACCAGCCCGAGGGGACCGAGCAGCGGGAACGTCGGCGTGATCGGGAAGTACGGCAGGCCGAGCACGCGGGCCGCCGTCCGGGCGTTGCCGATCATCGGGAAGATCTCCTCGGCCCCGACGATCGCGCACGGGATGATCGGCACGCCGGTGCGCAGAGCCGCTGTGACGAAACCGCCCCGGCCGAACCGCTGCAGGGTGTAGCGCTCGCGGAACGGCTTGCCGATGCCCTTGAAGCCTTCCGGGAAGACGCCGACGAGCTCGCCCTCGGTGAGCAGCCGCTCGGCGTCCTCGTTGCAGGCCAGCGTGGTGCCCATCTTGCGCGACATCGTGCCGACGAAGGGCAGCTCGAAGACGAGGTCGGCGCCGAGCAGCCGCAGCCGGCGCTGGGCGGGGTGGTCGTCGTGCAGCGCCACCGTCGCCATCAGCGCGTCGACCGGCAGCGTGCCGGAGTGGTTGGCCACCACCAGCGCGCCCCCGGTCGCGGGCACGTGCTCCAGCCCCTGCGTCTCGACCCGGAAGTACTTGGAGAACAGCGGCCGCAGCAGCGGCAGCAGCAGGTGGTCGGTGAGGTCGGGGTCGAAGCCGAACTCGTCGGTCTCGTAGTCGCCGGTCACCCGCCGGCGGAGGAACTCGATGCCCCCGGCGACCTGCTGCTCCCAGGTGGGCGCGGGCGACGGCGGCGGGGTGCGCGGCTCGTCGTCGTCCGGCCGGAGCGGGATGACGCGTGCCTCAGGCATCGCGCACCGCCCGCAGTCCGGGCGCCGGGGGTGGCGGCCGGAGCCGGTCACCGACCGCGGAGGCGCCGTTCCCCACGCGCTCGACCAGCCCGCGGGCGCGGGCGGCCGCCGCGCCGACGAGCTCCGGTGCGACGACCGGTGGGACCGTGCGCGCGTAGTCGGCCAGCGCGTCGGCCGTCGTGTACCGCGGGGTGTAGCCGAACCGGGTGCGCAGCACGGTCGTGTCGACGACGCGGCCGAAGTTGAGGAAGCGCATCTGCTCCGGGGAGTAGTCGACGAAGCCGAACCGCCGCGAGAAGCGGCCCACCGAGCCGAGGGCGGGTGAGGGGATCGGCACCTGGATGCGGCCGAGCCGCCGGATGCACTGGGAGAGCAGCAGCGTGCCCTCGCCGCCGACGTTCACCGTGCCGGTGAAGCCGCCGGTCGTCGCGCGGGTGAGGACGGCGAGCGCGTCGTCCTCGTGCAGCAGCTGCACGCGGGCGTCGTAGCCGAGCGCGGTGGGCACCAGCGGCATGCGGAAGAACCCGGTGAGCAACGAGTCGATCCGCGGGCCGATGAAGTTGGTGAACCGCAGCATCGCGACGTCGACGTCGGGACGGCGCCGGGCGAAGGACCGCACGTAGCCCTCGATGTCGACGCTGTCGCGGGCGAAGCCGCCGGACGGGACGCGGCGGGCCTGCATCGTCTCGGTGAAGACCGCGGGGTCGCGCGAGGACGCCCCGTACACCGCGCTGGTGGACTTGAGCACGAACCGGCGCACCGAGGCCGCCCGCTGGCAGGCGGCCAGGAGCTGCATCGTCCCGATGACGTTGAGCTCCTTCATCAGCCCGCGCCCGCCGGCACCGGCGGGGGTGGAGCTGATGTTCATGTGCACGACCGTGTCGACCGACGCGTTCGCGATGACCTTGCCGATCAGCGGGTTGCGGATGTCGGCGCGCACGAACTCGGTGCGCCCGAGCCGGCGGAGCACCTCGGCGGACGGCGGGACGGTGTCCACGCCGATGACCCGTTCGATGGACGGGTCGGCGGCGAGCTCGGCCGCCAGGGCACCGCCCAGCCACCGGCTCACGCCGGTGACGAGGACGACCGCGGGCGGCACGAGCGTCAGCGCCCTTACTTCTTGTTGCGTCGCTGGACGCGGGTCTTCTTCAGCAGCTTGCGGTGCTTCTTCTTCGCCATCCGCTTGCGCCGCTTCTTGATGACCGAACCCATGGCCTGTGCTCCCGACGTCGTTCGTCGCACGGCACTCCGGGCGACGGCCGGGTGGCCGTGCCGGGCACCGCGCAGGTGATCAGCTCGTACGCGACGACTCCGCTGTGGAGTCGGGTCGTCGCTGGCCGCCCGAGCTTACCGGCCGTCCCGCGGCGACGCTGCCGCGGGCGGAGCCGGACCACGACGAAGGGGGAAGGACTTCGACCCCCGTGCTGGCACTGGTGAGGTTCTGGAACGGCCTCGCTGCAGGGCCCCGCCGCGAGCGTGCGAGCGGTGGGGGGCAGCGCGGTCCTTCCTCAGGCGATGTCGGTGTAGGCGTCGCGCAGGTAGTCCTGGACGGCGCGCTCCGGCACGCGGAACGAGCGGCCGACGCGGACGGCGGAGAGCTCGCCGGCGTGCACGAGGCGGTACACGGTCATCTTGGACACGCGCATCATGGCGGCGACCTCGGCGACGGTCAGGAAGGTCACGGCCGAGCGCTGCGCGGGGACGACCGGACGGCCGACGGGCATGGCGGCGGGGTGCGCGGCGGGCACGGGGCGGGCGACGGCGGCGGCCATCGGGCGGCCGACCGGGCGCGGACCCGGGACACCGGGGCGGGCGGCGAACTGAGCGGCGGAAGCAGCGGCGTGACGCTGGGGCATGGTCATGTTCTTCGTCTCCGGACCTAGCGCGTGTCGTCGAGCCGGCTTCCCCACCGACTACGCGGCACGCACGCGCTGACACAGAGAGTAGGGGGACTTCCGTGACAGAAGCGAGACAAGAAACGGACAGGGAGAACGCTCGGTCCTCGGCAGATTTCTACCTATGTCGGTCTGTCGACATGGTGTCAGGCGTGTCGCAGCGACCCGAGGTGCTCCTGTGACTGGCTGTTGATCAGAAGTCGCCGGTGCCGGCGGTCAACGGCGGCCCGCCGGCCCCTCGCCGCTCTCCCGTCCCAGCTCCACCGACCGGGCGTGGGCGGCCTCGATCGCCGCGATCAGGGCGGCCCGGACGCCGTGCCGCTCCAGCTCGCGGATCGCCGCGATCGTCGTCCCGCCGGGGCTGGTCACGGCCTCCCGCAGCTGGACGGGGTGCTCGCCGGAGTCGCGCAGCATGACCGCCGCGCCCAGGGCGGTCTGCACGATGAGGTCGGCGGCCACCGCCCGCGGCAGGCCGAGCAGGATCCCGGCGTCGATCATGGCCTCGACCAGGTAGAAGAAGTACGCCGGACCGCTGCCGGACAGCGCGGTGACGGCGTCCTGCTGGGCCTCCGGGACCCGCCGCACCCGGCCGACGGCGGCCAGCAGCGCCTCGGCCTCGTCCAGGTGCTCCTCCCCGGCGTGCGCGCCGGCCGAGAGCACGCTCATGCCCTCGTCGACCAGGGCCGGGGTGTTCGGCATGACCCGCACCACCGGCGTGCCCGGCGGCAGCGCCGCCTCGATGGTCGTCGTCGGCACGCCGGCCGCCACCGACACGACGAGGTGCCGCGCCGGGTCGACGTGCTCGGCGAGCAGGCCGAGCAGCGCGCCGATGTCCTGGGGCTTCACCGCGAGCAGCAGCGTGCGCGCCCGGCCCGCGGCGTCGGCGAGGTCGACGGCCGGGACGCTGTAGCGGCCCTCCAGCTCGGCGGCGCGCTCCGCGCTGCGCTCGCAGACGACGATGCCGTCGGGTCCGCTGCGCCGGATCAGCCCCGACAGCAGCGCCTCGCCGATCTTCCCGCCCCCGACGATGGCCAGCCCCGCGGTCACGCCCGGCCCCCCACCCGGCGCGCCAGGACGGTGAGGGCACCGGCGCCGGAGGGCACGCCCACCCGGACCCGGTTCCCGGCGGCGACCAGCCGCCGCTGCTCGTCGGTGCGGACTCCCCAGGGCATGACGTGCTCCCAGCTGTCGGGCGCGCGGCCGTTCCAGGCCGCACGCTCCCCCGCGATCGCCAGCAGGCGGGGGTCGGAAGTGGCGACGCCCGGCGACCCGGCGCCGGACATCAGGACGTTGAGGCAGCGCACGAACGCCAGGTCCGTGGCCGCTCCGCGGCCCCCGACGAGCCGGACCCGCCGGTCGGCCAGCGCCCGGCAGCGGTCCTCGGCCCCCGGCTCGCGGGCCGGCACGACGACCACGGCGGTCGGCAGCTCCGCGGCCAGGGCCGCGACGTCGTCCGCGGGGCCTTCGAGCGCGACGCCCAGCCCGGCGGTCCCGGCGGCGGTCGCCAGCGCCTGCGCACGGGCGGCGCCGAGCCGGGGGACCGACAGGGTCAGGTCGCAGGAGGCGGCCAGTCCGGCGTCCGCCGTCCGGGAGATCAGCGCGCCGAGTTCGGCCTCGTCGTCCCCGGGGCCCTCGGCCACGTGCTCGAGCGCCACCAGCCGGCCCGAGCTGACCAGCTCGCCGGCCGCGCGCAGGGCGTCGTCGACCGTCGGCCCGGCGACGAACCGGCCGGCGACGGAGCGGCCCAGCAGGCGGCGCACGCCGGGCCGGGTCATCAGGGGCACGAGGAGAACCGTAGTGCTCAGAGCGTGTGTGCCTGCTCGGAGGCCGGGGTAGCCGCGCCCGCATGGCAGGAGAACTGGACGGGGTGAAGGTGGCCGTCCTCGCGACCGACGGCGTCGAGCAGGTCGAGCTCGACCGGCCGTGGCAGGCGCTCGAGGAGGCCGGGGCGGAACCGGAGCTGGTGTCGTTCGAGGCCGGGACGATCACCGCCTACGACCACATCGACAAGGCCGACCGCAAGGAGGTCCACGCCACCCTGGGCGACGCCGACCCCGACGACTACGCGGCGCTCGTGCTGCCGGGCGGGGTCATCAACGGGGACTTCGTGCGCGCCGACAGCGACGCCGTGGCGTTCGTGAAGGCCTTCTTCGACGCCGGCAAGCCGGTGGCGGCGATCTGCCACGCGCCCTGGGTGCTGGCCGAGGCCGACGTCGTCCGGGGCCGGCGGATGACCTCGTGGCCGTCGTTGCGCACCGACCTGCGCAACGCCGGTGCGAACTGGGTCGACGAGGAGCTCGTCGTCGACGGCAACCTGATCACCAGCCGCAAGCCCGACGACCTCGACGCGTTCTGCGCCGCGATCGTCGAGGAGTTCGCCGACCGGACGGCCGACGAGGCGGTCGACGCCTAGCCGGTCGCCAGCAGCGCCGCAGCCGGGGCGACGGTGAGCAGCACCCCGGCGAAGACGAGGACGGCGAGCAGCTTCGGGCCGACGGGGTCGCGCGACATCTTGTGCCGGTAGGCACCGACGCCGGCCACCAGCCCGGTGACCGCGAGCGGCGCCACCAGGACGGCGAGGTGCGGCAGGGTCTCCCAGATCACCGTGAAGAGGAAGTAGATGCCGACCCCGGCGGCCAGGGCGATCACCAGCTCGCCGCCGAAGCGGGCCCACGCGAGCGCGCTCTCCTTGGGGGTGCCGTCCAGGTCCGCGGCGTCGGCCTCGTCGGTGACGACGGGGATCGGCCCCGTCGACGGGTTGTCGTCGAGCGGCTCGGCCGGCGGCGGCACCCGGCGCTCCTCGAGCGACGGCGCCGCCGGCTCGCGGCGCTCGCCGACCCGGCCGGTCGAGCGGTCGTCGTCCGCCCGGCGGTCGCCGGCGCGCCGGTCGGGGCGCGGCTCGACGGCCCGCCGGTCGCCGACCCGGCCGGTCGACCGGTCGTCGTCGACCGGGCGGTCGGCGACCCGGCCCGTGGACCGGTCGCCGTCGGGACGGCGGTCCTCGAGCCGGCGGTCGGCGAGCCGGCGGTCGCCCTGGCGGCGCTCGCCGACGCGGCCGGTGGAGCGGTCGTCGTCCGGCCGCCGGTCGGCCTGGCGGCGGTCGCCACCGGCACCGCGCTGGTCGCCGGCCCGCCGGTCGCGCACCGCACCGGTCTGCGCGGCGGCGCCGGGCACCTCGGGCTTGCCGGAGGGGCGGACACCGGGGATGGCCGCGGTCTGCGGATCGGCCGGCGCGGACGCCGCGATGCGCAGGTCGCCCGCGCGCCGGCCGTAGGGCCGCCCGCCGACCCGGCCGGTGTCGGAGGCCTCCTCCGCCTCGACGCGGCGCTGCCGGATGCCGGTGTCGTCGGGGTCGTCCACCCTCCGCCGCCGCTGGCCGCGGGTCGGGGACTCGATGCCGGCCTCCCGGAGGATCTCCGCGAGGGAACGGCCCCCGGTCTCGGGGTCCCGCCGTGGTTCGGCCATCACGCCCCTTCCAACGAGTCGAGTCGACGCAGGATGACACCTTCGCGCAGCGCCCACGGGCAGATCCGCACCGACGGCACGTCGAGCGCCCGCATCGCCGCCTGCGCGACGACCGCGCCGGCCGGGATCTGGTGGGCGCGGTCGGGCGAGACGCCGGGCAGCTCGGCGAGCGCGCCGGACTCGATGCGCGACACGAACCCGACCAGCTGGCCGAGACCGGTGAGCGTGAGCCGGCGGTCGACCTGCAGCCCCGCCGAGTAGGGCGCGGCGCCGTTCAGGCGGGCCAGCGTGCGGAAGGTCTTGCTGGTGGCCGCCACCAGGTCGGGGGCGCCGAGGGCGCTCAGCTTGCGGGCGGCCGGCTCGATCAGCCGCTCGGCGTGCTCGTCGAGGGCGCGCAGCGCCTTGAGGTCGGGCCGCCCGCCGGAGCGGGCCTCGGGCAGGAACTTCCGGGTCATCCGCCCCGCGCCCAGCGGCAGGGAGAGCGCGACCTCGGGCTCCTCGTCCACCCCGCCGGCGAGCTCCAGCGACCCGCCGCCGATGTCGAGGACGAGCAGCCGGCCGGCACTCCAGCCGAACCACCGGCGGACGGCGAGGAAGGTCAGCCGGGCCTCGTCCTCGCCGCTGAGGACCGTGAGGTCGACACCGGTCTGCTTCCTGACCCGGTCGAGCACCTCCAGGCCGTTCTCGGCCTCGCGGATCGCCGAGGTGACCAGGGCCATGAAGTCCTCGCAGCCCTGCTTCTCGGCCTGGTCGCAGGCCTTCTGCACCGCCCGGACCAGGGCCTTCTCCCCCGCCTTGGACAGCTTGTCGTCCTTGCCGACGTGCTCGGCCAGCCGCAGCAGCTCGCGGTCGTCGTGCATCGGGGTCGGGTGCGCGCCCGCGTGGGCGTCGACCACGAGCAGGTGCACCGTGTTCGACCCGACGTCCAGGACTCCCAACCGCATGGTCACAGTCTGCCCGGTCGCGATCACCCGCACCGACCGGACACGGATCGGGCGGCGCCTAGGCTGGCGGGGTGTCCGACGAGCCGCCGCCCGAGGTGCCGCTCGACTTCGCGCGCGAGTGGGTGACGTTCCCCGACCCCGCCGACCCGGAGCACGTCGTCCGCGCCGACCTCACCTGGCTCACCTCCGCCTGGACCTGCATCTTCGGCCGCGGCTGCGCCGGCGTCGTCCCCGGCCGGCCGGACGACGGCTGCTGCAGCCACGGCGCGTTCTTCACCGAGGAGGACGACCTGCTGCGGGTCACCGCCGCGGTGGCCGACCTCACCGACGACGACTGGCAGCTCGCGCCCGTCGGCCGCGGGAACTGGACCGAGCAGGACGACGCCGAGGACGGGGTGGCCCCCGACGAGGCCGACGGCGTCCGCTCGCTGCGCACCCGCGTGGTCGACGGCGCCTGCGTCTTCCTCAACCGCCCGGGCCACCCCGGCGGCACCGGCTGCGCGCTGCACCGCATGGCGCTGCGCACCGGACTGCACCCGATGACCACCAAGCCCGACGTCTGCTGGCAGCTGCCGGTGCGCCGCGAGCAGGAGCACGTCGAGCGCCCCGACGGCACCAGGGTCCTGGTGACGACGATCGGCGAGTTCGACCGCCGCGGCTGGGGTCCCGGCGGGCACGACCTGCACTGGTGGTGCACCGGCTCGCCGGCCGCGCACGTCTCCCCCGAGCCGCTCGTGCTCACCTACGAGGCCGAGCTCACCGGGCTGATCGGCGGCCCGGCCTACGAGGAGCTACGCCGGCTGGCCGAGGCCCGCCTCGACGCCGGCCTCGTCGCGCCGCACCCGGCCAGCCCCGAGCCGGTGCTCGTCGAGCTGCACCGGCGCCGTCCCGGCGGCTGAGCCGCTGGGCGCACCCACCGCGCGGAAGGTCTGCCGGTAGGCCCGCGGCGAGACGCCCCGCCGGCGGGTGAACTGCTCGCGCAGCCCGGCCGCGGTGCCGAAGCCGACCAGGCGGGCGATCTCCTCCACCGGCGCGTCCGTGTTCTCCAGCAGCTCCTCGGCCGCGGCCAGCCGCTGGCCGAGCAGCCAGGCGTGCGGGGTGGTGCCGGTCGTGGCCTTGAACCGGCGGGCGAAGCTCCGCGGGCTCATGAGCGCCCGCCGGGCCAGCAGCTCCACGCTGATGTCCTCGGCCAGGTGGCCGGTCGCCCACTCGAGGACGGAGCCGAGCAGGTCGTCGGCGCAGGCCGGGACGGGTGCGTCGATGAACTGCGCCTGCCCGCCGTCGCGGTGCGGGGGCACGACCATCTCGCGGGCCAGCGCGTTCGCCGCGGCGGCCCCCCACTCGCGCCGCACCAGGTGCAGCAGCGTGTCCACCCCGGCCGCGGTGCCCGCGCCGGTGATGACCGAGCCGTTGTCGACGTAGAGCACCGCCGGGTCGACGTCCAGCTCCGGGAAGCGGGCGGCCAGCTCGCCGGCGTAGCGCCAGTGCGTGGTCACCCGGAGCCCGCCGAGCAGCCCGGCGGCGGCGAGCACGAAGACACCCGTGCAGTGGCTGATCAGCTGCGCGCCCCGGGCGTGCGCGCGGCGCAGCGCGTCGAGCATCGCGTCCGAGGGCACGTGCTCGAACAGCTCCCACGCGGTGATGAGCACGATGTCGGACCGGTCGATGCGCTCCAGCCCGTGCTCGACCACGACGCCCAGGCCGGTGTCGGTGCGCAGGATGCCCGGCACCTCGGCCACCAGCCCGAAGTCGAACCGGGGCAGCCCGAGGTGCCGGCGGTCGTAGGCGAACACCTCGTGGCAGACGCCGAGGCCGAAGCTGCCGACGAGGCCGTCGGCGAGGACGACGCTGACCACGAGGGGACGGTCCGGGACGGTCATGCCGACAGTGTGGCAGAAACCATGCGATAGCGGTCAGTCCTGCCACTCGTGCGGACCACGGCGCCGCAGCAGGCTGTCCGCATGTTGCTGATCGCCTGCCCCGTCACCGGCCGCGACGAGCTGATCTCCGCGCTGCAGATCCGCGGGATCGCCAACCACGCCGACCACATCGCCGTCACCGTCGCGTGCCCCTGCGGCGAGACGCACGTCCACCGCACCGGCCGGCGCTGGGCCGAGGCCACCCCGGTCGTCCCGGCTCGGGAGGCGGCGGAGCTCGTCCCGGCGTAGAATCGAACACATGAGCGAACCGCAGCAGGACCGCACCGCGGAGAAGGACCCGTCCGACTGGGTGACCGGGGACGAACCGGCCACCGGCGCCCAGAAGAGCTACCTGCAGACCCTCGCCCGCGAGGCGGGCGAGGACGTGCCCGAGGAGCTGACCAAGGCCGACGCCTCGCGGAAGATCGACGAGCTGCAGGACGAGACGGGCCGCGGGCAGTAGCCCCCGTCGGGGCTCCCCGAGGGCGGACCCGGCGGGCCCGCCGCCCGAGGGGCCTCAGGCCTCGAGCTTGTAGCCCAGGCCGCGGACCGTCAGCAGGTAGCGCGGGTTGGCCGGGTCGGGCTCGATCTTGGCGCGCAGCCGCTTGACGTGGACGTCGAGGGTCTTGGTGTCGCCCACGTAGTCCGAGCCCCAGACCCGGTCGATCAGCTGCATGCGGGTGAGCACCCGGCCGGCGTTGCGCATCAGGAGCTCGAGCAGGTCGAACTCCTTGAGCGGCAGCGCCACCGGCTCGCCGTCCACGGCCACGACGTGCCGCTCGACGTCCATCCGGACCGGGCCGGCCTCGAGCACCGGCTCGGCCGGCGCCTCACCCTCTCCGCGGCGGCGCAGCACCGCGCGGATCCGGGCCACCAGCTCGCGCGCCGAGTACGGCTTCGTGACGTAGTCGTCGGCGCCCAGCTCCAGGCCGACGACCTTGTCGATCTCGCCGTCCTTGGCCGTGAGCATGATGATCGGCACGTTGCTGCGGCTGCGCAGCTGACGGCACACCTCGGTGCCGGGCAGGCCGGGGAGCATGAGGTCGAGCAGCACGATGTCGGCGCCGCCGCGGTCGAACTCCGCCAGGGCGTCCGGCCCCGTCGCGGCGACGGCGGCCTCGAACCCCTCGCGCTTGAGCATGTAGGACAGCGCGTCGGAGAACGACTCCTCGTCCTCGACCACCAGTACCCGCGTCATTCCCGTCCTCTCGAGACGTCGGCGGCGACGACGTCGTCCGCCGGTTCCTGCTCGTCCCCTGCGGGCCCGGCCGCGGGGACGTCGTTCGCCAGGGGGATGCGGAGCGTGAACGTCGAGCCGACGCCCTCCTCGCTCCAGACGGTGACCGAGCCACCGTGGTTGTTGGCGACGTGCTTGACGATCGCCAGGCCGAGCCCGGTGCCGCCGGTGCGGCTGGCCCGCGACTGGTCGACCCGGTAGAAGCGCTCGAAGATCCGGCTGCGGTCGGCCCGCGGGATGCCGATCCCGCTGTCGGTCACCGCGATCTCGGCGAACCCGGAGCGGCCGCGGGCGGCGACGGCGATCTTCGTGTCCTCGGGGCTGTACGCGACGGCGTTGGCCAGCAGGTTGGTCACGGCGGTGGCCAGCTGCGCCTCCACGCCGCGGACGACGAGCCCGTGCTCCCCGCCGGTGGCGATGGCGATCTTCTTCGCGGCCGCGGCGGTGCGGGTGCGGTCGACGGCCTCGGCGATGACCGTGTCGACGGCGACCGGCTCGAGGTCGGGCAGCGGCTCGGCGCCCTGCAGCCGGGAGAGGTCGATCAGCTCGCGCACCAGCCGGCCCAGCCGGTCGGCCTCGTGCCCGGCCCGCTCGGCGAAGCGCCGCACCGTGTCGGGGTCGTCGGCGGCGTCCTGCAGCGCCTCGGCGAGCAGCGCCAGCGCCCCCACCGGCGTCTTGAGCTCGTGGCCGACGTTCGCGACGAAGTCGCGCCGGACCGCCTCGCCGCGGCGCACCTCGGTGACGTCGGACAGGATCAGCGCGACCGGCCCGGGCGGCGGCGCCGCGCCGCTGTCGAGGCGCACGCCGTGCACCTCCATCAGCCGCGGGCCGCTGCCGACCAGCCCGCCGGGCAGGCGGACGTCGCGGCGCCGGCTGCCGCCGGTGCGCACCTCGAGGGAGAGCTGGAGCAGCTCGGGCACCAGCAGGCGGGTGTCGCGGACGATGCCCAGGGCACGAGCGGCGGGGTTGGCGAGGACGAGGACGTCGTCGGCGTCGAGGAGGACGACCGCGGGGTCCATGAGGTCGACCAGCCGCCGGGCCAGGGCCGCCTCCGACGGCGCTCCGGCCGGCTCGGGCGTCCGGTCCTCCCGGGCCGCGCGGACGCGCGGCACCAGCACCGCCGCGGCGATCCCGGCGCCGACGGCGAGGCCGATCAGGAGCACGACCAGCGTCGTCACGCCACCGATGCTAGGTGCGCGGGAAGCCGACCCAGGAACGGTTCACGGCCGACGTCACCCGTCCCGGGGGACTGTTCACCGTCGTGTGGTCCTGCGTTCACCTCGACGCCCGCTGGGGCACCCAGGGGGCCTCCTACCCTGCAGGAGACGCGCGTCTTGGAACACCGGTCGACGCGGCCGGGAGAGGGGCAACGAACAGTGCGCCAGCAGTACCACGAGGAACTCGCCGACATCAACAACTGCCTGGTCCAGATGGCCAACACGGTGGGCTCGGCGATGAACAAGGCCACCACCGCCCTGCTGGACGCCGACGTCGCCCTGGCCGACCTGGTCATCGCCGGCGACCAGCACGTCGACGACACCCGCGAGAGCATCGAGCAGCGCTGCTTCACGCTGCTCGCCCAGCAGCAGCCGGTCGCCACCGACCTGCGCACCATCACCGCCGCGATGCGGATCGTGGCCGACCTCGAGCGCATGGGCGACCTCGCCGTCCACGTCGCCAAGCTCGCCCGCATGCGGTTCCCGGAGGCGGCGGTGCCCACCGAGGTGCGGCCGATCTTCCTCGAGGCCGGGCACGTCGCCGAGCGGCTGGTCGCGCAGACCGCCGCGGTGATCGCCAAGCTCGACGTCGAGGCGGCGACCCGCCTGGAGGCCGACGACGACCTCATGGACCAGCTGCACCGGCAGCTGTTCCGCGAGCTGCTGTCCAAGGAGTGGCCGCACGGCATCGAGGCGGCGATCGACGTCACGCTGCTCGGCCGCTACTACGAGCGGTTCGCCGACCACGCCGTCAGCGTCGCCCGCCGGGTCGTCTACCTGGTGACCGGCGAGCGGGAGATGCACGCGACCGCCAGCTGACGTCGTCGAGACGCGCTTGAGGGGCGGTTCCCGGTGGGGAGCCGCCCCTCAGGCGCATCCGGACGGACCTACTTCTTCTTGCCCTGGTTCTTGACCGCCTCGATGGACGCCGCCGCGGCCTCGGGGTCGAGGTACTCGCCGCCGGGCTTGACCGGGCGCAGGTCGTCGTCGAGGTCGTAGCGCAGCGGGATGCCGGTGGGGATGTTCAGCCCGACGACCTCGTCCTCGCCCATGCCGTCGAGGTGCTTCACCAGCGCCCGCAGGCTGTTGCCGTGCGCGGCGACCAGCACCGTCCGCCCGGCGCGCAGGTCGGGGACGATCGCGTCGTACCAGTACGGCAGCATCCGGACGACGACGTCGGCCAGGCACTCGGTGGCCGGGCGCACCTCGGGCGGCAGCACCGCGTAGCGGGCGTCGCCGTCCTGGCTGTACTCGCTGCCGGGCTCGATCGGCGGCGGCGGGGTGTCGTAGGAGCGCCGCCAGGTCATGAACTGCTCCTCGCCGTACTCGGCGAGGGTGGCGGCCTTGTCCTTGCCCTGCAGTGCGCCGTAGTGCCGCTCGTTGAGCCGCCAGGAGCGCTGCACCGGGATCCACTGCCGGTCGGCCGCGGCCAGCGCCAGCTCGGCCGTGGCGATCGCCCGCTTGAGCACCGAGGTGTGGCAGACGTCGGGCAGCAGCCCGGTCTCGACCAGCAGCTCGCCGCCGCGCGCGGCCTCGGCGCGCCCCTTGTCCGACAGCGGGACGTCGACCCACCCGGTGAACAGGTTGGCCTTGTTCCACTCGCTCTCGCCGTGGCGCAGCAGTACCAGGGTTCCGGTGGTCACGGCCTCATCCTGCCGGACGGCCCGACCGGCCCGCTCAGGCGGTGATCGCCGGCCAGACCAGCCACAGCTCGTAGGCGGCCGGCGGCGCCAGCCCCAGCAGCAGCCAGTAGCTGCGGATCCGGCGGGCGGCGCCCCAGCGGACGGCCGCGACGAAGCCGACGCTGCACACCACGGCCACCGACAGCCACAGCACGGTGGCCAGGACGTCGACGTCGAACAGCTGGGCGAAGACGAGCTGGACGGCGCAGAGCAGCATCGGGTAGACGAGCGCGGAGGCCGCCACGACGCCCATGAGCGCCCGGACGAAGCGCTGCTGCGCGGTGCTGCCGTCCATCGACCCCACGCTAACCGCGAACCTCCCCCGGCGGCACCGGTCAGGGCAGGATCTCACCCGTGAGCGCGGCGCGGCGGTGGGCGGAGGAGCTGGCGGCGTGGGCGATCGACCCGCGGATCCTGGCCGCCGCCCCGGAGTCGCCGTACGGCTTCCCGCCCGGGCTGTTCGGCAGCGGGCGCGGCTCGGCGGTCACCCTCGACGCGGTGCGCGCGGCGCTGCCGGGCAGCGTCCTCGACGTCGGCTGCGGTGGCGGCGGGGCCAGCATCCCCGCCGGCGCCGGCGAGCTGCTCGCCGTCGACGAGTCCGCCGCGATGCTGGACCGCTTCCGCGCGGCGGCGGGCGACGTGCCCGTGCGCACCTGGCTCGGTCGCTGGCCCGACGTCGCCGACGCCGTCCCCGCCGCCGACGTGGTCGTGGCCGCGAACGTCGTCTACAACGTGCCCGACCTCGTCCCGTTCCTCACCGCGCTGACCGCGCACGCCCGGCGGCGGGTGGTCGTCGAGCTGACCGACACCCACCCCTGGACGTCCCTGGCGCCGCTGTGGCGGCACTTCCACGGCCAGGAGAGACCGGACGGCCCCACGTCCGCGCTGTTCGAGGAGGTGCTGGCCGAGCTGGGGCTGCGGCCGTCGTCCGTGCGGTGGGAGCGGGCGGACCTGTGGCGCGACGCCGACCCGGCGGAGGTGCTCGCGTTCACCCGGCGCCGGCTGTGCCTGCCGGCATCGCGCGACCCCGAGGTCGCCGACGCCCTGGCCCGGCTGGCGCCACCCCGGACGCCGACGTCGACGACCTTCTGGTGGGCGCCCTGATCGACCGCGCGCCTCAGCTCCGGCTGCGCCGCCCCGGCAGCCAGGTGAGGACGACGACGGCGGCGACCAGGCTGGCGGTCGCGGTGCCGACGGCGGTCAGGTGCATCGCGGAGACGAACGCCTCGCGGGCGGGCTCCACCACGGCGCCGGCCGCCGCGGCGAGGTCGGCATCGCCACCCGCGGCGAGCCGGCGGACCACCTCGAGGGTGGCGACGACGGACTCCCCCGCCTGGTCGCGCACCCCGGCCGGCAGGGGCTCGAGGGCGTCGCCCAGGTCGTCGCGGTAGGCGGCGGTGAGCAGCGACCCGAGGATCGCGACCCCCAGCGCGCCGCCCACCTGGCGCACCGAGTTGTTCACCGCGGCGCCCGCGCCGGCCTTGTCCCGCGGCACGACCGACATGATCGACTCGGTCGCCGGCGCCATCACCGCGCCCATGCCCAGGCCCTGCACCGAGAACAGGACCACGATCAGCCAGACCGGCGAGGTGAGGTCGAGCAGCTGGATGCCGGCGAACGAGGCGCTGATCGCGAGGAACCCGGCGGCGCAGACCGCCTTCGGGCCGAAGCGCTCGGCCAGCCGGGAGCTGCGCGGCGCCATGACCGCCATGCCGACGGCCACCGGGATGAGCAGGGCACCGCTCTGCAGCGCGGTGTAGCCCCGGCCGCCCTGCAGGTAGTAGACGAGGTAGAAGGTCGCTCCCTGCAGGGCGAAGAAGTTCAGCCCGAGCGCGGCGGCGGCCGCGGAGAAGGCGGGGTTGCGGAACAGCGAGACGTCCAGCGCGGGGTGGCTCGAGCGGCGCTGCAGCCAGACGAACAGGGCCAGCAGCACGATGCCGCCGCCCAGCGGGACGAGGACGGTCGGGTCGGTCCACCCGACGCCGGAGCCGCCGCGGATGATGCCGTAGACCAGCCCGACCAGGGCCACGATGGACAGCAGGACGCCGGGCACGTCGAGGCGCCGCGGCTGCGGGTCGCGCGACTCGGGCACGAACGCCAGCACGCCGGCGATCGCGAGCAGGCAGACCGGGACGCCGATGAGGAACACCGCGCCCCACCAGAAGTGCTGCAGCACCGCCCCGCCGGCCAGCGGGCCGCCGGCGACCGCGATGCCCGCCGTCCCGGCCCAGACGCCGATCGCGCGACCGCGCTCGCGGGGCGGGAAGACGTTGGTGATGACGGCGAGCGTCGTCGGCTGGACCGCGGCGCCGCCGACGCCCATCACCGCGCGCCAGACGATCAGCTCGACCGGGCTGCCGCTGAAGGCGGCGAAGGTGGACGCCACCGCGAACACCGTCAGGCCGATGAGCAGGGTCCGGCGCCGGCCGATCCGGTCGCCGATGACGCCCCAGGAGAACAGCAGGCCGGCGAACACGAGGATGTAGGCGTCGATCGCCCACTGCAGCTCACCCTGGGTGGCGTCGAGCTCCCGCTGCAGCGTGGGCAGCGCGACGTTGAGGATCGTGTTGCCGGTGATCACGACCAGGAGGCAGACGGTCATGGTGGCGAGGACCCACCACCGCCGGGCGTAGCCCGGCCGCTCCTCCTCGGCCGGATCGGTCACCCGCGGCGCTCGCCCCCGGACCGCTGGGCGAAGGCGGCGAAGGCCTCGAGGTTGCGCAGCGACTCCCCGCGCTTGACCCGCCACTCCCACTCGCGCCGGATCGAGGTGCCGAAGCCGATCTCGAGCATGGCGTTGAAGTGGTCGTCGGCGTAGCTGAGCACCGAGCCGAGGATGCGGTCGATCTCCTCCGGCGTCACCGCGGCGTGCGGCAGCCGGCCGGTGAGGTAGATGTCGCCCACGCTGTCGATCGAGTACGCGACGCCGTACATCCGGGCGTTGTGCTGCAGCAGGAAGGTCCACAGCTGCTCGCGGTTCTCGTCGGGCTGGCGGCAGACGAACGCCTCCACCCGCAGGGCGTGCTCGCCGACGATCAGCCCGCAGACGGTCTTGAGCTTCTTCGTGCCGGGCAGGTCGACCAGCCACCGGCCGGCGGCGGGGTGCTCGTGCACCAGCTCGCTGTCGCGCAGGGTCTGCCCGATCACCTCGTCGAGCCGCGTGACGACGTCGGAGCTCATCGCGCGACCGAGGCGCCGGGGATGGCGCGGATCGGGGCCAGCGCCGGCACGCCGGCGGCCATCTCGGAGGCGGCGGCGGAGTACGCCTCGACCAGCGACTCGGCGGTGCGGTCCCACGAGAACCGGGCCGCGTGCCGGCGGGCGCCCGCGGCGAGGAACGGCCGGCGGGCCAGCGCGCTGCGGATCGCCGCGGCGTAGTCGGCGGGGTCGCGGCCCTCGACGAGCAGGCCGGAGACGCCGTCGCGGACCGCGGTCGGCAGCCCGCCCACGGCGGCGGCCACCACCGGCGTCCCGCAGGCCTGCGCCTCCAGCGCCACCAGCCCGAAGGACTCGTTGTGGCTGGGGACGACGGCGACGTCGGCGGCGCGGTAGTGGTCGGCCAGCCGGTGCGGGGCCTGCGGGGGCAGGAAGCGGACCAGCCCGCCGATGCCCAGCCGCGTGGCCAGCTCCTCCAGCTGCCGCGGCGCCTCCAGGCCGGACCCGCTGGGGGCGCCGATGACGTGCACCTCGAGCCGGTCGCGCAGCGACGGGTCGTCGGCGAGCATCCGCGCCGCGGCCTCCAGCAGCAGGTCGGGCGCCTTGAGCGGCTGGATCCGGCCGACGAACATCAGCACGACGGCGTCCTGCCGGATGCCGAGCGTGCGCCGGGCCGCCACCCGGTCGCCCGGCGAGAAGCGGTCGAGGTCGACGCCCGGCGGCACCACCAGCGTGCGGCGCGGGTCGGCGCCGTAGAAGCCGACCAGCTGGCGCGCCTCCTCCTCGGTGTTGGCGATCAGCCGGTCGGCCTCGGCGACCACCTGCTCCTCGCCGACCACCCGGACGCGGGGCTCGGGGCGGTCCCCGGCGGCCAGCGCCGCGTTCTTGACCTTGGCCAGGGTGTGCGCGGTGTGCACCAGCGGGACGCTCCACCGGTCGCGGGCCAGCCAGCCCACCTGCCCGGAGAGCCAGTAGTGCGAGTGGACGACGTCGTAGTGACCGGGCTCGTGCTGGGCCTCCTCGCGCAGGACCGCGGCGGTGAAGGCGCACAGCTGCGCCGGCAGCTCCTCCTTGCCGAGGTCCTCGAAGGGACCGGCCGGGACGTGCCGGACGGTGACGCCGGGGCTCATCTCGACGACCGGCGGCAGGTCGCTGGAGGTGGCGCGGGTGAAGACGTCGACCTCGATGCCGCGGGCGGCCAGCCGCCGGGAGACCTCGACGATGTAGACGTTCATCCCGCCGGCGTCCCCGGCCCCGGGCTGGTCGAGCGGGCTGGTGTGCACCGAGAGGGTGGCCACCCGGCGCGGGGTCCCGGACCGGCGGAAACGGCGAGCGGGCACGCGTGACCTCCCGCTCCTGCTGTTCCCGGCTGCTGGCTGCACGAGGGGTGTCAACGCACCCCTGCCGACTCTCCATCCTGCAACAGCGTCAGGATGACCACATGCCCGGACCCTCCACCTCTCAACCACGCGACCCGTCCCCGCTCCCCGGAGCGGGCCGCGTCGCCGTCGTCACCGGCGCCTCGAGCGGCATCGGCGCGGCCACCGCCGAGCGCCTGGCGGCGGAGGGGTTCGGCGTCGTCCTCGGCGCGCGGCGGCTGGACCGGCTGACCGGGCTGGCCGGGCGGATCGGCGGGCGGGCGCTCCCGCTCGACGTCACCGACCAGGCCTCGGTGGACGCCTTCTGCGCGCAGCTCGACCGGGTGGACGTGCTGGTCAACAACGCGGGCGGGGCCTTCGACGCCAACCCGGTGGCCGACGCCGACCTCGACTCGTGGGCGCGCACCTACGACGTCAACGTGCTGGGCACCGTCCGGCTGACCAAGGCGCTGCTGCCCGCGCTGCGCGCCTCCGGGGCCGGTGACCTCGTGTTCGTCGGCTCCACCGCCGGCCTGATCAGCTACGAGGGCGGCGCCTCCTACACCGCGGCCAAGCACGGGGTGCACACGCTGGTGGAGACCCTGCGGCTGGAGCTGGTCGCCGAGCCGGTGCGGGTGATCGAGATCGCACCCGGGATGGTCCGCACGGAGGAGTTCTCACGGATCCGGCTGGGCTCGCAGGAGAAGGCCGACGCCGTCTACCAGGGGGTGCGCGAGCCGCTGGTCGCCGAGGACGTCGCCGACTGCATCGCCTGGACGGTGACCCGGCCGCACCACGTGAACGTCGACCTCATGGTCGTGCGCCCCCGCGCGCAGGCCGCCCAGCACAAGGTCCACCGCGAGGACTGAGCGGAGTCCCACGGCGCGGAGAACGCGGCCGTGGGACTCCGCTACGGGTGGACGGCGGTGGGCTCGCGCTCCAGCGTCACGCCGAACCGCTCTCGGACGGCGGCCACCACCCGGTCGGCGAAGGCGAGCAGCTCGGCCGCGGTGGCGCCGTCCTCGGTGGTGAGGGCCAGGCTGTGCCGCGACGACGTCCCCACGCGGCCGTCGCGGGTGCCCCGGCCGAAGCCGGCGTGCTGCACCAGCCAGGCGGCGCTGAGCTTGACCTGCCCGTCGTGCGCCGGCCAGCTCGGGCAGCCGTCGACGGCGCGGTCGGCCGGCACGATCGGGTTGGTGAAGAACGACCCGGCGCTGCGGCTGTCGGGGTCGGCGGGGTCGAGCACCATGCCCTTGCCGCGGCGCAGCCGCAGCACCGCCTCGCGGACGTCGGCCAGCGGCGCCCGCTCCCCCAGCTCGACGCCCAGCGTGCGGGCCAGCTCCGCGTACCCGACCGGGGCCGACAGGTCGCCGGAGTGCAGCGCGAACGAGACCTCGAGGACGACGAACCGGCCGGGCTCGCGCTTGAGCCGGCTGTCGCGGTAGCCGAAGCCGCACTCGGCCGGCGCCAGGGTGCGCTCGTTCTTCTCCGCGCGGTCCCACACGCGCACGGCGGTGATCGTCTGGGCGACCTCCTGGCCGTAGGCGCCCACGTTCTGCACCGGCGTCGCACCGGTCGACCCCGGGATGCCGGAGAGCGCCTCCATGCCGGCCAGCCGCTCGGCGACGGTGCGCGCGACGAGCCCGTCCCAGTCCTCACCGGCCTGGACGACGAGCGTGTCGCCGGTGCGCTCGATCCCGCGGCTGCGCACCGCGACGACGTCGCCGGGCCACCCCTCGTCGGGCGCCACCAGGTTCGAGCCGCCGCCCAGGAGCAGCAGCGGCCGGCCGGCCTCGTCGGCGTCCCGCACGGCCTCGACCAGCTCGGCGGCGTCGGTCACCTCGACGAGCCGGTCGATCGGACCGCCCACCGCCAGGGTGGTGAGGTCGGCCAGCCGGGCGTCGCGTCGCACGTGCACGCGTCCACGCTAACCGCGAGGACGACTACCCTCCGGACACGCGAGCGAGCTCACGAGCTCGCCGGGCACACAGCAGCACCGCGAACGCGCCGACGAGCGCCAGCGAGGAGGTGGCGTGAGCAGCGGCGGTGACCACAAGCAGCGGGCGACCCTGCCACCGGTCCGCAAGAAGGCGCCCCGCCTCGCCGCCGGCCGCGCCCGCGCGCTCGGCCTGCCCACCCGCGGCACCACCAACGCCAACCGCCTGCGCCGGGTCGACCGCTGGCTGCTCGCCACGCAGGTCCCCCGGCTGCGCGACGCCGCGCGGCCGCTCGTCGTCGACCTCGGCTACGGCGCCTCCGCCGTCACCACCCTGGAGCTGGTCGAGCGGCTCGCCCCCGAGGTCAAGGGGCTGGAGGTCGTGGGCCTGGAGATCGACCCCGAGCGGGTGACCGCCGTCGCCGCCGACCGCGACCCGCCGCGGGTCGACTTCCGGCTGGGCGGGTTCGAGCTGGCGGGGCTGCAGCCGGTGCTCGTGCGCGCCTTCAACGTGCTGCGCCAGTACGACCTGGAGTCGGCGAGCCGGGCGTGGGACACCATGCGCGGCGCCCTCGCCCCGGGCGGGCTGGTCGTCGAGGGCACCTGCGACGAGTGGGGACGGCGCGCGGCGTGGGTGGCCCTGGACGACGACGGCCCGCTCACCCTCACCTTCTCCGCGCGGGTGTCGGACCTGCAGGCGCCGTCCGACCTCGCCGAGCGGCTGCCCAAGGCGCTCATCCACCACAACGTCCCCGGCCAGCCCGTGCACGACTTCCTCCGGGCCTTCGACGCCGCCTGGGCCGCCGCGGCGAGCCTGTCGGCGTTCGGCCCGCGGCAGCGCTGGGCCGGCGCGGTCGAGGCGCTCGCCGAGCAGGGCTGGCCCGTGATCGGGCCGGCCAGGCGGTGGAAGCAGGGCGAGGTGACGGTCCGCTGGTCGGCCGTGGCGCCCGCGTGAGGGCCGACGAGCGGTTCCGGCTGCGGTGCATCGAGGCGGTGGTGGAGGAGGGCGAGCGGGTCGGCGTCCTCGCCGCCGAGCTCGACGCCGACGGCCGGCTCGGCGTCGTCGTCCCGTGGGTGCCGGCGTGGACGGCGACCGACCTGGTGGCCCACCTGGGCACGGTGCACCGCTGGGCGACCGCGATCATCACCGCCGGGCACGCCGACTCCCCGCCCGCCGGGCGCAGCGCACCGGACGGCGCCCTCCTGGACTGGTACGGCGCGGGCCTGAGCGGTCTGGTGCGGGCGCTGCGCGGGACACCGCCCGACGCCCCCGCCTGGCACATGAGCCCGGCCGCGCCCAAGGTGGCCGCGGAGTGGGCCCGCCGCCAGGCGCACGAGCTGGCCGTGCACCGGATGGACCTCGAGGCCGCGGCCGGCGTCGCGCACGCGCCGCTGGACCCGGCCCTGGCCGCCGACGGCGTGGCCGAGCTGCTCGGCGTCGTCGTCCCCCGGTGGGCGCACACGGAGCCGCTGCGCGACGCCGAGGCCGTGGTGGCGGTCACCGACACCGACACCGGCCGCGAGTGGGAGGTGCGGGTGACCCGCGGCGCGGTCGAGGTCGCCGACGCGCACAACGGCGCCGCGCAGGCGCACGTGCGCGGCGGGGGCGCGCAGCTGCTGCTGCACCTGTGGGGCCGCCCGGCCGAGGTGCGGGTCGAGGGCGACGCGGCCGCCGAGGCGCTGCTGCGCGGCCGCTGATGGCACGACGCAGGGGGCGCGGCGAGGTGCTGCCGCCCGGGCCCACGCCGGTGGTCGGCGGCACCGCCGAGCTGCTCGGCGACGCCGACCGCGACGGCTCCTGGGTGCTCCTGGTGAACGGCACGCCGCAGTCGCACGTCGACCTCGACGAGCCGACCCACCTGGAGTTCGAGTACGTCCGGCGGATGGGGCACGTGCTGGACCTCGCCGCCGAGGAGGGCCGGCCGCTCGACGTCGTCCACCTGGGCGGCGGCGCGCTCACGCTGCCCCGCTACGTCGCCGCCACCCGCCCGGGCTCGCGCCAGCGGGTGGCCGAGATCGACGAGCCGCTCACCGAGCTGGTGCGGGCGCACCTGCCGCTGCCGCGGGACGCGCGGGTGCGGGTGCGGGCCGCCGACGCCCGCGAGGCGCTCGCCGCCATGCACCCGCGCAGCGCCGACGTCGTCGTCGTCGACGTCTTCGCCGGTGCGCGCACCCCGGCGCACCTGACCACGGTCGAGTTCGCCCGCGAGGTGCACCGCGTGCTGCGGCCCGGCGGCGTGCTCGCCGCCAACGTGGCCGACGGCCCGCCGCTGGCGTTCGCGCGGACGCAGGTGGCGACCCTGCGGGCGGTGTTCCGGCACGTCTGCGTCCTCGCCGAGCCGGGCACGCTGCGCGGCCGGCGGTTCGGCAACCTGGTCGTGGTCGCCTCGGACGCGCCGCTGCCGGTGCCCGCGCTCGTCCGCCGCTGCGCCGGCGACCCGATGCCCTCGCGCGTCGTCGCCGGCGACGACCTGGTCCGCTTCGCCGGGGACGCCCGGCCGGTGCCCGACGCCGAGGCGCAGCCCTCCCCCGAGCCGCCGGAGGGCGTCTTCAGCCGCTGAGCGCGGCCTCGAACGCGGCGAGCGCCTCGGGGGAGAACAGCACGAACCGCACCTCGGCCACGTGCTCGACGGCGACCGAGCGCACGGCCGCGACGGCCTGCCGCGCCGCGTCGTCCAGGGGCCAGCCGTAGATGCCGGCCGAGACGGCGGGGAACGCGACGCTGCGGGCGCCCAGCCCGTCGGCCACCCGCAGGCTCGTGGCGTAGCAGGAGCGCAGCACCGCCGAGCGGTCCTCGGTCGCCGACCAGATCGGCCCGGCGGTGTGCACGACCCAGCGCGCGGGCAGCCGCCCGGCCGTCGTCGCGACGGCGTCGCCGCGGGGCAGCCGTCCCTCGGGCAGCCGGGCCTTCAGCGCCCGGCACTCGGCGAGGATCTCCGGCCCGCCGGCCCGGTGGACGGCGCCGTCCACGCCGCCGCCACCGAGCAGCCCGGGGTTGGCCGCGTTCACGACGACGTCGACGTCGGCCTCGGTGATGTCGCCCAGGACGGCGCGCAGGTCCACGTCCGCACCGTAGGGTCGGCAGGCATGACGTCGCCCGTCCCCCACCGGCTCGCCCGCGACACGCAGAACAAGGTGCTCGGGGGTGTCTGCGCCGGCATCGCCCGCCGCTACGGCCTGTCGACGACGGCGCTGCGCCTGGCGTTCGTGCTGTCCTGCATCCTGCCCGGACCGCAGTTCATCGCCTACGTGGTGCTGTGGATCGTGCTGCCGCCGGACACGCGGCGGTAGGTCACCAGCTGTTGCCGCGGCGCAGTCCGCGCACCGCCGGCCGGACGTCGACGAGGTAGACGACGGCGGCGATGACGGCGGGGAGCCCGAAGAAGTCCAGCGGCCCGCGGAAGAACAGCACCACCGCGGCGAGGGCGGTGATCCCGACCCAGGCCGGCTTGGACAGCTTGCCGGTGGCCACGTAGGCGGTCGCGGGCCGGATGACGGCGTCGACGAACGCCCAGACCGGGAGTGCCAGCGCGGCCCAGTACAGGGCCGTCAGCAGGAGCGCGTCGAACGTCATGGGGGCAGGGTACCCGCGGGAGCGGCCTCGTCCCGGCTCATGACGGGCGACCGCGCTCCGCGGGGGTGAGGTCCCGGGGACGCCACAGGGCCCCGGAGCGCTCGTGGCAGCTCCGGGGCCCTGGTTCGGCGATCCGGCGTCAGGCCTTCTTGGCCGGGACGGCGGTCGGGTCGGCCGGCTTCGCGGTGCGGGCGCGGGTGGTCCGCGCCTTGCCCACGGAGGAGGTCGCCTTGGCCGGGGTGGCCTTGCGGGCCGCGGTGGTGCGCGGCGTGCGCGTGGCCGGCTGGACCGGCTCGGCGGCGGCCGCCTCGACCGTGTCCTTGGCGGACTCGGCGGCCTCGGCGGCGACCTTCTCGGCCTTGGCGGTCACCTTGGTGGCCTTGGCAGCGGTCTTCTGCGCGACGGAGGTCACCTCGTCGGAGGCGTCCTGGACCTTCTCCGCGGTCTCCTCGAGCACGTCCTCGAGGGCGTCCTCGACGGTGTCGACGGCGCGCTCGGCACGGGTCACGACGCGACGGAAGCCGGGCTGGCGACGCAGCTCGTCGACCACGACGGCGCCGCGCTCGGCGAGCGACTCGACGGTGGCCAGCGCCTGGGTGCGGGCGGTCTCGACCAGGCCGGCGACGGTGCTGCGCACCGACTCCGGCCGGGCGGCGACGGCGAGCTCGTGGGCCCGGGTGCGGGCGGTGCTCACAGCCTCGGTGGCCCGGGTGCGGGCCTCCTTGACGCCGAGGTCGGCCTGGACCCTGGCCTCGCCGGGCAGGGCCTCGGCGCGGGAGCGGAGGGTGCCCACGACGGCCTTGGCGCGCTCGACGGCGAGGTCGCCGGCGCCGATGGTCGCCAGCAGCTGGGTCTTGGTGAGCTTGACGGCGGTCTCGCCGTACTGCTTCACGGTGTCGGTGGGGGTCATGCTGTCTCCTCGGAGGATCGGGGGTCGGGGGCGGTGCGGGGGCTGGTCGCGGCGGCTGCGTGCTCGCGGACGTAGGTCTCGTAGAGCTCGAGCAGCACCGCCTTGTGCCGCTCCGACAGCGCGTCGTCCGAGCGGATCGCCGCCACGGTGTCGGCGTTGCCGGGCCGCCGGTCGAGGATCCCGGCCTGCTCGTAGAGCGTCTCGGCCGAGATCTTCAGGCCCCGGGCGATCGCTGCGAGGACCTCTGCCGACGGCTTGCGGAGGCCCCGCTCCACCTGGGACAGGTACGGGTTGCTGACGCCGGCGGAGCGGGCCAGCTCGCGCACGGAGACGCGCGCGGCGTTGCGCTGCTCGCGGATGAACTCACCCACCGCCGAGGCCGTGGGCGCCGCGGCGACGGTGTCCACGACCGAGCCGGCGATCCGGTCCACCGTCTCGCGGACCGTCGTCACCTGCTCCCGCACGAACTCCGTCGGCTTCTGCACGGGTACGACGCTAGCCGCAGGTGCTAGCTGTTGCAAGCGGCGCTGCTAGCGCACGACGGTGAGCATCCTCACACCGGAAACCGCAGGTCAGACGATTATCGCCGCCGCGGGCCGGATCTCACCCACCACACCGTCCCCACCGCGGACCGGGCCCAGCAACCACGGGCCGAGCAGGTCGGCGGGCACGCCGATCCGGCGCAGGCCGGCCGCCAGCGCGGGCGTGCGGCCGCGGTCCCCACCGTCGTCCAGCTTGAGCGCCACCGCACCACCGCCGGGCAGCGCGGCGACGTGCACGCCGTCGGCACCGCCCTTGACCAGCAGGCCGGGGACGGCGCGCATCAGCTCGGTGTCCTCCCGACCGGTGCCGGCGACCAGCCACGGGGAGGCGCGCATCGCGTCGGCCACCGACCGCTCCCGGCTGCCCGCGGGCGCCGCCACCAGCGACAGCACCCCGCGGGCGAGACCGGTCAGGGTGAGGGCGTGCTGCGGCGCCCCGCAGCCGTCGACGACGACGGCCTCGACCGGCTCCTCCGCCG
Organism: Blastococcus sp. SYSU D00669; assembly: GCF_054050715.1. Classification (NCBI taxonomy): domain Bacteria; kingdom Bacillati; phylum Actinomycetota; class Actinomycetes; order Geodermatophilales; family Geodermatophilaceae; genus Blastococcus; species Blastococcus sp. SYSU D00669. Next base: position 116,334 of record NZ_JBJGZV010000004.1, on the reverse strand, counting down.
TCTCGGCGAGCCGGGCCTCGACCGCCTGCTGCAGCGGGTGCCCCGGGTCGAGGTAGCCGTGCGGGTCCCAGCCGGCCGCCACGCAGGCCGACAGCATCGCGGCGTGCTTGCCCGAGCAGTTCATCGCCAGGCGCTCCGGCGCCCGGCCCCCGGCCAGCCACCGCGCCCGGGTCGGCTCGTGCAGCGGCAGGGCGGGCGGGCAGCCCAGGTGCTCCGGGCCCAGCCCGACGGCGGCGAGCATGCCGGCGACCAGCTCGCGGTGACCGTCCTCGCCGGAGTGCGAGGCCGCGCCGATGGCGAGCTCCTCGGCGGAGCGGGGCGCCCAGCCGGCGGCGAGGAACGCCGTCGCCTGCACCGGCTTGTTGGCCGAGCGCGGCAGGACCGGCCGGTCGACCGCACCGGCCGCGGCGAGGACCGCGCCGTCGGCCCCGAGGACGACGAGGGCGCCCCGGTGCACCGACTCGAGGAACCCCGAGCGCCAGACCTCGACCAGGACCGGGTTGTCCGGCCAGGCGTTCAGTGGCGCCCCTCGTCGGCCAGGAGGGCGGCGACGTCGGCCTCGCCGTCGCGGTAGCGGCGGCCCAGCTCACCGGCCAGCGCGTCCATCACCTGCTGCACGCCGCGGCGGCGCTCCGACAGGCCGGTCTCGGCCTCGGCCAGGGCGCGGGCGGCCTTCTCCAGCTTCGCGTCGGAGAGCTCGGTGATCGCGGAGAGGTCGACGTCGGTGAGGCCGTTGACCCACGACTCGTACTCCTCGGGCGCCGCCGGCTGCACGGTCTGGTGCCGGCCGAGGCCGTGCGCCGGGCCGCGGCCCTTCTCGGCGAGGATCTCGGGCAGCAGGTCGACGAGCGAGCGGCCGTCGTTGTCGGCGCGGCGCTGCAGCTCCCGCCGGACGATGTCGAGCCGGCCCTGCAGCAGGCGCCGGGTGTAGGAGAGGTTGACCTCCTCCTGCTCGGCCGTGCGGCGCAACCGCCGGACCTCGGCCATCGGCTGGTGCACCGCGTTCTCGACGAAGCCCGGGTCGAGCAGCGCGTCCACGGCGGCGCCGCCGGCGGGGGTCGGCTGGGGAGTCACGAGGAGGCCTCCACGAGGTTTCTTCCGATGCCGAGCAGGGCCCGGGCCTGGTCGGTGGTCAGCGGCGGGCGCTGGGCGATGCGGGCCAGCCCGGCGGCCCGCGCCACCAACTGTGCGTTGTCGCGCACCGGTTCGCCGGGAGCGTAGGTGAGCGTGTCCTCCATGCCCACCCGGAGGTGACCGCCGGCCGAGAGGGCGGCGAGCATCACCGGCAGCGAGGTGCGGCCCACGCCGGTCGCGGCGAACGTCGCCCCGGCGGGGAGCAGGGGCAGGCAGGCGGCGAGCGCCTGCGTCGTCCCCGGCATGCCGCCGGGGACCCCCATGACGAGGTCGACGTGCACGTGCCCGCCGTGCGGTGGGCCGTGGCGGTCGAGCAGCCGTTGCAGGGTGGCCAGGTGCCCGAGGTCGAAGACCTCGTACTCGGGGACGATCCCGCGCTGCTGCATCTGCGTGTGCAGCTCGACGATGAGGTCCCACGGGTTGCTGAACACGTCGCGGCCGAAGTTGACGGTGCCCAGCGACAGCGAGGCGGCGTCGGGATCGACGCCGAGGACGGCGAGGCGGGCGTCGAACGGGTCGGTGACGGCGCCGCCGGTGGAGATCTGCACGACCAGGTCGGTGGCCTCGCGCACGGCGGCGACCACCTCGCGGCAGCGGCCCAGGTCGAGGGTCGGGCGGGTGTCCTCGCCGCGCACGTGCAGGTGGACCACCGCGGCGCCCACCGCCTCGCAGTCGCGGGCGGTGCGCACGACCTCCTCGACGGTGACCGGCAGCGCCGGGACGTCGGCCTTGGCCGACTCCGCCCCCGTGGGGGCGAGGGTGATCAGCGTGCCCTGGGTCACCGGCCGATGTTCGCAGACCGGACCGCGCGCACGCGCTCCCGGGCCGCGGCGAGCGCGTCGTCCACCTCGGCCGGCGCGTCGTCGGGGTCGATCGCGGCCGCCGCCCCGCCCACGGTGAGCGCGGTGCCCGGCTGCACGGACCGCTTCACCAGCGCCAGGGCGACGACGCCCAGCTCGTGGTGGCGGACGACGGTCCCCACGCGGCCCACCTCGCGCGGGCCGGCCTGCAGCGGCGTGCCGGGTGCGGGCAGCTCCTCGCTCACGCCGTCGAGGTGCAGCAGCACCAGCCGGCGCGGCGGGCGGCCGAGGTTGTGCACCCGGGCGACGGTCTCCTGCCCGCGGTAGCACCCCTTCTCCAGGTGGACGGCGGTGGTGAGCCACTCCAGCTCGTTGGGGATGGTGCGGTGGTCGCTGTCGACGCCCGCCCGCGGCCGCCGCGCCTCCACCCGCAGCGCCTCGTACGCGTCGAGCCCGACGAGGCCGGCGCCGGCGGCGAGCAGCCGGTCGGCCAGCTCCCCCACCGACGCGCGCGGGACGACCAGGTCGACGACGGCGGCGGTCCCGTCGCCGATCGCGGGCATCCGGCGGGCGAAGCCGCCGCCGTCGAGCGGGGTGACCGCGTCGGGCACGGGCAGACCGGCCGCGGCGAGCACGTCGGCGCCCCGCGGGCCGACGAGCGAGAGCACCGCCCACCCGTCGGTCACGAGCGCGGGCTCGACGCGGAGCATGAAGACCATCCGCTGCAGGAAGCCCAGCAGCTCGGCACCGGTGCCCGGCTCGACGTCGGCCCACGTGGTGCCGGCGAGGTCGGCCAGGACCAGGTGGTGCTCGACGTGCCCGTTCGGCGAGAGGACCAGCGCCTCGGTGCCGGTGCCGTCGGCGAGCCGCTCGAGGTGCTGGCTGGTGAGGCTGTGCAGCCAGGTCAGCCGGTCGGGGCCGGGGATCGCCAGCACGTCGCGGTCGCTGCGGTCGACCAGCCCGGCGCCCTCGGCCAGCAGGCGCTGCTCGCGCAGGGGGTCGCCGTAGTGGGCGGCGACAGCCGGGATGTCAGCAGAGTGGGCGGCGACAGCCGGGATGTCAGCAGGGTGGGCGGCGATCCCGCCGCTCTCGACTGCCACCGCTCCCGGGCGGTCCAGCAGGGGGTTCATGAGTGCTCCGTTCCGGCTCGGTCCCGGCAGTCGCGGCAGGTCCCGGAGAGCGCGACGTGCCCCACGTCCACGGTGAAACCGAGATCGGCGGCCAGACGTTCCGCGGCGCCGTCGAGCAGCGCCGGATCGGCCGAGGCGATGGTGCCGCACGACTGGCAGACCACGTGCAGGTGCCGGTGCTCGGCCGCGGCGTGGTAGACCGGCGCGCCCTTGCCGAGGTGGGTGTGCCAGACCAGCCCGAGGCGCTCGAGCACCTCGAGGTTGCGGTAGACGGTCGAGGTGTCGGGGGCCGCGCCGTCGGGGCCGGCCTGGTCGCGCAGCCAGGCGCCGATCGCCTCGGGGGTGGCGTGGCGCAGCTCGTCGACCGCGGCGAGCACCTGGCGGCGCGGCGCGGTGAGCCGCAGCCCCTGCGCGTGCAGCCGCTCCGCCAGGGGCGCGACCTCGCCGGCCGGGCCGCCCCGGTGTCCGTGCTCGTGCGCCACGCGACGAGCCTAGGCGTGCCGTGTAGCAGGCTGGGGGCGTGGACGACGTGCAGCGGGTGGCGGTGTGGGAGGACGGCGGCGTGCGGACGCCGGCGGCCGACGAGCCGGTGGTGAACGCCTTCGACCAGGGCCTGTCCCGCGGCGACGGCGTCTTCGAGTCGGTCGCCGTCGTCGGCGGTCGGGCCCCGCACCTCGACGCGCACGTCGCCCGCCTGTCCCGCTCGGCCGGGCTGCTCGGCCTCGCCGACCCCGGCGCGGCGGTGTGGCGGGCGGTGGTCGACGCGCTGGTGGAGAAGTGGCCGGCCGACGTGGAGGCCGCCGTCCGGCTCTACCTGACGCGCGGCCTGGGCGACGGCTCGACGCCCACGGTGCTCGGCGTGCTCTCCCCGGTGTCGGCGGAGGTGCTGCGGCAGCGCGCCGAGGGCATCGCCGTGCTGAGCCTCGGCCTGGGGGTGCCCGCCGGCTTCCGGGCGCGGGCGCCCTGGCTGCTGGGCGGGGCGAAGACGCTGTCGTACGCGGTGAACATGGCCGCGCTGCGGTACGCCCACGAGCACGACGCCGACGACGTGGTGTTCACGTCGGTGGAGGGACAGCTGCTCGAGGGTCCGACGTCGACCGTCGTTTGGGCGGCGGACGGCGTGCTGCGCACCCCGCCGGTGGACACGGGCATCCTCGCCGGGACGACGGTGCAGCGCCTGTTCGCGCGCGCGGCGGAGGCCGGCTGGCCGGCCGAGGTGGCCAGGGGCACCGTCGCGGACCTGCACGCCGCCGACGCCGTGTGGCTCGTGTCGGGCATCCGCGGGGCCGCGGCCGTGCACACCCTGGACGGCGTGCGGCGCGGCGATGCGGGTCTGTCCGCCCGGGTGCGGGAGCTGCTCGACCGGTAGGCTCACAGCCAGGTGAGCCGGGAAGTCTGGTCGGCACGTGAACATCGCCGACCCCTGATCCGGAGCCGCCGCCCATGACCCGTCCTCACACCCTGTTCGGCCGCGGCACGTGGCCCGAGGCGCGCCGCGTCGCCGACATCCTCCGCAAGGAGACCGTCGGCGGCGTCCTGCTGCTGATCGGTGCGGCGGTCGCGTTCGCGTGGGCGAACAGCCCGTGGGCAGGTGCTTACGAGAGCCTCCGGGACACCCGGGTGGGACCGAGCGCGCTGCACCTCGATCTGACCCTCGGCACGTGGGCCGCGGACGGCCTGCTGGCGATCTTCTTCTTCGTCGCCGGTCTCGAGCTCAAGCGGGAGTTCGTCGCCGGCGACCTGCGCGATCCCCGTCGCGCCGCGCTCCCGGTCGCCGCCGCGGTGGGCGGGATGGCGGTGCCGGCGCTGTTCTTCGTGCTGTTCAACCTCGGTGCGGCCGACGGCGCCCTGCGCGGCTGGGCCATCCCGGCGGCGACCGACATCGCGTTCGCGCTCGCCGTGCTGGCCGTGATCAGCACTCACCTGCCGACGGCGCTGCGGACGTTCCTGCTCACCCTCGCGGTGGTCGACGACCTGCTCGCGATCGTCGTGATCGCCGTGTTCTACACGGCTGAGCTCGCGGTCGTCCCCCTGCTCCTGGCTCTGCTGCCGCTGGCCGCCTTCGGCATCCTGGTGCAGAAGCGGATCCGTTCCTGGTGGTTGCTGCTGCCGCTGGCGGCCGTCACGTGGGTGCTGGTGCACGAGTCCGGCGTGCACGCGACGGTGGCCGGCGTGCTGCTCGCCTTCACCGTCCCGGTGGTCCGCAGCGAGGCCGCCGGCGGTCCGGACGCCGGCCCGGGGATGGCGGAGCACTTCGAGCACCGCATCCGGCCGCTGTCGGCCGGGGTCGCCGTCCCGGTGTTCGCCTTCTTCTCGGCCGGCGTGGCGGTGGGCGGGCTCTCCGGCCTCGGCGCCGCCCTGGGCGACAGCATCGCGCTCGGGATAATCGTCGGGCTCGTGGCGGGCAAGACGATCGGCATCACGGCTGCGACCTGGCTCGTGCAGCGGTTCACGCGCGCGCAGATGGACGAGAGCCTGGGCTGGCCCGACGTCGTGGGCCTGGCCCTGCTCGGTGGCATCGGCTTCACGGTCTCGTTGCTGATCACCGAGCTCGCCTACGGTGCGGGCACGGAGCGCTACGACCACGCCAAGGTCGGCATCCTGGCCGGGACGATCGCCGCGGCGGTGCTCGCCACGGTCGTCCTGCGCCTGCGCAACCGGCGCTACCGGCGGATCCACGCACTCGAGACCGCCGACCTCGACCAGGACCAGATCCCCGACGTCTACCAGACCGCCGACGAGGCGGCGCAGCACGACCCCGGCTGGAAGGGCGCCCCGCCCCCCGGTCGGCCGGCGCCGCCGTTCTCCGAGGGCTGAACAATCACGTTGCCGCCCCTCCCGACGGCGTCGTACCGTCGAGGTACACGAGAGAGGAGGTGGTCCGTACTTTGCATGCTCATCGGACTCGTGAGGTGGCTGTCCGCTAGCCGCCGTCTGTGATGGGCCGCCCGTCCGGCGTGGAAGCCGGGCGAACGGCACGACCGCCCGTCGCTGTGAACGGCGGCGAGCGAGAACCGGACAGTCACCCGACCCCCGGGCCGCCGACCATTGTCCAGTCGGCCCGCGAGCAGCCGTCCTGTCGGACCGGCGCCGCGGAGCAGCCCGGGGGTTGTCCGTTCTCCGGGTAGGTTCCGCCCCGTGCACCTGGCCGGCCGCCCCGTGGAGACCGACACCTCGGCCGGGGCGTGGCTCGCCGCCGCGCCGGCACCGCCCGGACCACCGACGGTGGGCTCGCTCGTCCCGGCCGTGTTCGAGGCCTACGCCCGCGTGCTGCACCCCGCGATCCGCTACGACGGGGACGACGACGTCGAGGTCCCCTGGGCCGCGGTCGCCGAGCACAACGACCGGACCCCCCACCGGTTGATGCAGTGGGCGGCGGTGACCGGCTCCTGGGACTTCGTCGCGGACGACGACCAGCCCGACCTCTGGAACGACTCCCCCGCCGAGGGCCACCTGCCGGTGCCGGTCGCCGAGCGGCTGGCCGCCGTCCTCGTCCGGCACACGACCACGCCCGACGACTGCTGGTTCGGGGCCTACACCGATCCGCCGGCCGACGGGGGCACGCTCGTCCTCGGCGACCGCTGCCACCGGCTGGTGCGCGGGCCGATCGCCCTGGCCGCGGCCAACTTCGCCCCCGAACCGGCCGAGCAGAGCCCGAGCCTGTGGTTCCCGGCCGACCGCGCCTGGTGCGTCGTCACCGACATCGACCTGATGAGCAGCTACCTCGGTGGCAGCCGGGAGGCGGTGGCCGCGGTCCTGGCCGCCGACGGGCTCGACGCCTGGCCGGCCGAGCCGGACGACCCGGTGTCGCCGGACAGCGACCCGGTCAACCCGCCTCCGGAGTAGGGGGGCTGGACGGCGGAGCGCCGCCCCTGCATCCTGCGCCGGTGCGCCTGCTCACCGCCCGCCTCACCGCCGTGCTGTGGGCGCTGACCTGGTGGGTCTTCCCCGGCTTCGGTCTGGCGGACCTGTCCGTCTCCTGGGACCCGGACTGGCCGGTGGTCCTGGAGGCGAGCTGGGGCGTGTTCACGACCGTGCTCGTCGGCGGCTCGTTCCTGGCCGTGGCGGTGCGCCCGGCCCGGTCCGCTCCCGCGCTGGTCACCCTGGCGATCGCGCTGGGCGCCCTGCTGGTCGCCGCCGCGGCCGGGCTGGAGTGGCAGGTGCTCGGCTACGCCGGCGTGCTCGCGGTCGAGGCGGCGGTCCTGGTGGCGCTGCTCCGTCCGTGGCGCGAGGCGCTGCGTCCGGTGGCACGGGGCCGCTCCGCGCCGCTGCTGGTCGTCGCCGTCCTCGGTGCCTGGCCCTGGCTGGCGCACGCCGAGCGGATGTTCCGCGAGAACCGCCGGTCGGCCGGGGTGCTCATCGGCGACCTCACCATGGGGGTCGACCACCACGCGGTGCAGGGGGCGCTGGCCCTCGCGCTCGTCGCGCTGCCGCTGGCCGCCGCGGTCTGGCCGCGGGGGCGGCGGCACCTGGGCGTCGGCGCGGGGCTGTGCGCCGGCTACCTCGGCGTGGTCTCGTACGCGTTCCCCGTCACCTGGGCGGGCCTCGACCCGACCTGGTCAGTGCTCTGCCTGGTGTGGGCGGCGGCCCTCGTCGCGGTGTCGCTGGCGCCGGCGCGGTCGGCCGGGCGGGCGGCGCCCGCCGTCGACGAGCGGGCGGGGGTCCGGTGACCACCGACGGCCTGCTGCCGTGCCCCTGCTGCGGCAGCCGGACGCTGCCGGGCCACGCGAACTACGACATCTGCCCGGTCTGCTTCTGGGAGGACGACGGGACGACCGCTCTGGACCACCCGAGCCCCGTCAACCGGATGGCCTGCCTGCTGGAGGCGCGCAACGCCTACACCGCATGGGGCGCGATGGACCCCGAGTTCGTCCACCGCACCCGGCCGCCGCGCACCGACGAGGTCCCTCCCGGGACGCCGTTCCGCGGTGAGCTCCCCTACGACCGGTGGCCGTCGGTGGAGGTGGCGCCCGGCGTGCGGTTCGGCTGGATCGGGCCGTCGGTGTCGTACGGCGTCCACGAGCGGGAGGGCTTCGTCGTGCTCGCCGACGGGCGCCGCGCCGGGTTGCGCGTGCTCGGCGACCCGCACGCCGACCGGGGACGCGCCTGGCCGGTCGAGGACGCGTACCGCGACCGGGACGCGGTCCTCGAGGTGCGGGTACCGGGGCACCTCACCTCGACCGAGGACGTCGTGGCCGCGTTGCGCGCCGGGCTGGCGGCCGAGGTCGTCGCGCAGCTCCCCGCGCCGGAGGGCCCTTGGGCGCCCGCGCGGACGTCGCTGGGCCAGACCCGGGTGCACGGCGGTGGCGGGCACGGCCAGGACGACTGGGAGGCCTCCCCCGACGATCCCGACCGCGTGGCCGGGTGGGCCGAGGCGCAGCTGCGGGCGGGCGCGCAGCCGGGGGACGAGCTCGAGGCGCTCGGTCCCCGGGAGTGGGTGGTCCGGCGGCGGTCGCCGTCGGGGCTGACGATCCGCGGCGTCACCGTCCACGACGCCGGGCAGCTGCCGCCCGGCGTCCCCGGCCCGCTGCCCGACGGCACCCGCTGCGTGCTCCGGTGGAGTTCCGGGCTGTTCCCCGCCCCACCGCCGCCGGCCCCACCACAGCAGCAGCGGCGGCGGTGGGGACGCGGCTGACGCTCACCCGCCGGCGATCTTCCGCTCCAGGTACCAGGAGAAGTGGCCGCGGTAGCGCCGCTGCAGGTCGGGGAGCTGCCAGTCCCGCCCCCGGACCACGCCGCGGCACCGCTCCGTGCCGCAGGAGCAGGGCATCTCGTCGTCGTGGTCGTCGAAGAGCGCGTAGTCGGTGGTGATCTCCTCGCCCGCGCCGATGTCCCGCATCGCCACGACGAGGACGTTCCCGCCGAAGCCGGCGTTGGGGTCGCACGAGTGGTTGAGGAAGAGCATCACCGGCTCGTACTCGTCCGGCTCGCGTGCCACGAGGTGCAGGCCGTCGGCGATCTGCACGGCCGAGTTGGGCAGCGGTTCGGGCAGCGCGGCCAGCTCCTCGTCGGTCACGACGTGCCCGCCCTTGACCGCGACCACCTCACCCGCGGCGATCGGCGCCGTGGCGCGCAGCCCCCGCCCGGCGATCCCGCTGGCGAGGCCCTTCTGCGCCTTCGGTGAGATCCACGACCCGACGGGCGCGGCGGTCACGGCGTGCTCCTCCTACAGCTGCGCGAGCTCGGCGGCGAGGTCGTCCAGCCCGAGCGAGCCCTGGGAGAGCGCGGCCATGTGCCACGCCTTGAGGTCGAAGTCGGCGCCCCGGTTCTCCCGCGCGGCCTCCCGACCGGCCAGCCACGCGCGCTCACCGAGCTTGTAGCTGATCGCCTGCCCCGGCATGCCGAGGTAGCGCACCAGCTCGCTGTCGAGGAACTGCGGGTCGCGGCCGCAGTTCTCGCCGAAGAACGCCCGCGCGAGCTCGGGCGTCCAGGGCTGCCCGCGGTGGTCGGCGACGGCGCCCTCGGCGTCGTCCGGGATCGGCAGCTCCAGGTGCATGCCGATGTCGACGACCACGCGGACGGCGCGCATCTGCTGGGCGTCGAGGTAGCCGAGCCGGGCACCGGGGTCGGTGAGGTAGCCGAGCTCGTCCATGAGCCGCTCCGCGTAGAGCGCCCACCCCTCGACGTTGGCGCCGACCGAGCCGATCGACGCCTGGTAGGTGGAGAGGTCCTCGGCCACGTAGGCCCACTGCGCCAGCTGCAGGTGGTGGCCGGGGACGCCCTCGTGGTACCAGGTCGAGACCAGGTCCCACAGCGGGAAGCGCTCGCGGCCCAGCGTCGGCAGCCAGGTGCGGCCGGGCCGGGAGAAGTCCTGCGACGGGCGGGTGTAGTACGGCGCGGCCGCGCTGCCGGGCGGCGCGATCATCGCCTCGACCCGGCGGACCGGCTCGGCGATGTCGAAGTGCGTCCCGTCGAGGGCGTCCATCGCCTCGTCCATCATCGCCTGCAGCCGCTCGCGGACGGCCTCGACGCCCTCGACGGCCTCGCCGTGCACGTCGAGCCAGCGCATCGCCTCCATGGGCGTCGCCCCGGGCACGACCTTCCCGGCCTCGGTGCGCTGCTCGGCCAGGATCCGCTTGTGCTCGGCCCAGCCCCAGGCGTAGGCCTCCTCCAGGCCGCCGCCGGCGCCGAGGTCGGAGCCGGTCCACCGGCGGGCGAACATGGCGTAGCGGTCGCGGCCCACTGCGTCCGGCGTCCCCTCCGCCTGCGGCCGGTACGTGTCGCGCAGGAAGTCGCGGACGCCGGCGACCGCCTCGTCGGCGGCCCGCGCCGCCGTCTCCAGCTCGCCCCGCAGCGCCTCGGGACCCGCTTGCACGAACCCGTGGAAGTACGGCCCCGCGAGCCACTCGCCGAGCTGGCCGACGACGGTGTCCACCTGCCGCGGCGCGGCGAGCAGCCCCCGCCTCGAGCCCTCCTCCAGCGACTCGCGGTAGCCGCGGTAGGCCTCGGGCACGCGGGCCAGCCGACGGGCGATCACCGCCCAGTCGTCCTCGGTCTGCGCCGGCATCAGCGCGAACACCTGGCGGATCGAGTGCACGGGGCTGAACAGGTTGGACACCGATCGCAGCCCCTCCCCCGCCTCGTGCGCGGCGAGCTCGGCCTCCAGGCGCTCGCGCAGCAGGCGGGCGCAGCGCCGCTCGACCGGGTCGTCCTCGAGCGCGGGGTCGTTGGCCAGGACGCGGTCCAGCTCGGCGAGGGTGTTGCGGAGCAGGGCCGCCTCGGCCTCGAGACCGGCGGGCGAGATGTCGGGCAGCCGGTCGTCGCCCGGCCGGTTGCCGAGGGCGGTGGCGACGATCGGGTCGAGGTCGCTGACCTCCTCGACGTAGGCGTCGGCGACCGTGCGCGGGGTGGCAGGGCGGGTCGACGAATCGGGAGTGGTCATCGGATCCGTTCGAGTCGGGCGGACATGGTGGGGCGGAGCTGACGGTCGGGCCCGGCGCGGTCGATGGCGTACAGGAGCGCGCCGTCGACGATGCCGTAGAGCCGGACGGCGTGGACGACGTCGGGTGCGTCCGGCGTGCGGGCCAGCACGTCGGTGGCCAGCTCCCAGCTCGTCGTCGTCCGCGCCCGGCCGGCGTAGATCTCGACCCAGCCGTCGGGGCTGGCGACGAGGAGCTCGACGTCGTCCTGACCGCGGGCCCGGAGGAACCCCGACTCGCGGGAGTCGGGGCCGACGATCTGCCCGTCGTCGGTCAGCCGCCACGACCGCGCCTCGTAGGCGAGGAAGCCGCGCCCGTCGTGGGCGAAGCGGATCCACTGGCCGAACCGGTGGTCGCCCTCGGGGCCGGCCGCCTGCCCCTCGCCGTGCCACTCGCCGAGCAGCGGGAGGACCGACAGCAGCTCGTCGGAGACGTCGGGCCCGGAGCGAACGTCGGCGGTGTCGGGGACGGGCAGCTCGGTCGGGGCGCTCACCGGCGCACGCCCCTCGGCCGGCGGCCGGCCCGGTAGGCGCCGTACGCGCTGCCCAGGGCGGCCAGCGCCACCAGGGCGACCAGGAGCCAGGCGGAGACCATGACCCCACCGTAGAAGGACGGCGGCGCGCCGCCTCAGGCGGCCGGGGCGCCCGCCCGCGGACCCACGCCCGCGGCGTCGGCCACGACGTCCGGCCACGGGGTGGCGGTCAGCCCGAAGGTGGCCGTGGTGGCGGAGGCGTCGATGACGTAGGGCTGGTCGAACTGGTGCCGGACGTCGAGCACCTCGCGCATCTTCGGCGAGAACGGGCCGATCGCCCGCAGCAGGCCCCACGGGATCCCGCTGACCTCCGGCGCGGTCCGCCCGAGCGCCGCGGCGAGGTCGGTGAGCGCCTGCCGCTGCGTGCGGACGGCGCTCGGCACGTGCCACGCCCGCCCGTGGGCGCGCTCGTCCTCCGCGAGGGTCACCAGCACCTCCGCGACGTCGGGGATGTAGGACCACCCGCGCGGCACGTCGGGGTCGCCGACCACCCACGCGCGGCGGCCGGCCCGCAGGGCGGGCAGCTGGCGCTGCAGGTGCGAGTGCGCTGCAGGCACGGTGGGGCCGACGAAGTCGGCGGCGCGGGCCTCGGTGACGCGGGCCCGTCCGGCCCGGTGCGCGGCCAGCATGTCCTCCCACATCCGGACGCGCACGCGGCCCTTGGTGTCGGTCGCCCGCAGCGGCGACTCCGGCGTCATCGGGCCCTCGGGCCGGCCGTAGCCGTACAGGTTGCCCATGGTCACCAGGACGGCGCCGGCGTGCTCCGCCGCGGTCAGCAGCGCGGCGGCGACCGGCGGCCAGTCGCTGGCCCAGCGGTGGTAGGCGGGGTTGACCGCGTTGTAGAGCGCGGCCGCCCCGTCGGTGGCCGCGATGAGGGCGGTGGCGTCGGCCGCGTCCACGGCGCGGTGCTCGACGCCCGCGGTGGACGTGCCGCCGCTGCGGGACAGCACCCGCACCTCGTGGCCGCGGGCGGCGAGTAGTTCCGCCGTCGCCGTCCCGACCGGACCCTTGCCGACGATCACGTGCAGTGCCATGCCGTTCCCCTGTTCTGCGAGCAGTGCTCTCGGATATGACTCATGCTCTCCAGTCGTCCCGTCGCTGTCAAGAGCAGTGCTCTCACTTGCGTTCAGTGTTCTCGTAGGCGACCATGGCCGCGTGCCGACCACCGCCCGCGAACGCGTCCGCGCGGAGCTCACCCGCGAGATCACCGACGCGGCCCGCAGCCAGCTGGCCGAGGTGGGTGCGGCCGGGCTCTCGTTGCGCGCCGTGGCGCGCGAGCTCGGGATGGCGTCGTCCGCGCTCTACCGGTACTTCCCCAGCCGCGACGACCTGCTGACCCGGCTGATCATCGACAGCTACGACGCCCTGGGCGCCGCCGCCGAGCGGGCCGACGACCCCGGCGCGCCGTCCCGGCAGCGCTGGCTGGCGGTCTGCCGCGCCGTCCGGGCGTGGGCCCGGGAGCACCCGCACGAGTACGCGCTCCTCTACGGCTCGCCGGTGCCCGGCTACCGGGCGCCGGAGGACACGGTGCCGCCGGCGGTCCGCGTCGGCACGCTGCTGGGCCGGATCCTCGGGGACGCCGCACGGGCCGGCGAGCTGCCCGACAGCGCCGGCGAGCGCGACCGCGGGCTGATCAGCGACGACACGGTCACCGTGCTCGGCGGCGACCACCCGGCCATCGACGAGACCGTCCGGGTGCGCGCGCTGCTGGCGTGGAGCTCGATCTACGGGACGATCAGCTTCGAGCTGTTCGGCCACTTCGTGGGCGCCGTCGAGGACGCCGACCGCTACTTCGACCGCGCCATGGAGGAACTGGCCGACCTGCTCGGCCTGGCATGACGGCCACCGCGGAGGGGCCGCAGGTCGAGATCCGCGCCCCGCTGGTCGTGCGGGTCACCGGCTGGGTGGTCGCGGTGGGCGGCCTGGTGCTGGTCCTCGGGCCCGGACTGGTCGACGCCGTCCGGGCCGGCGACCCCGGCGCGGCCGTGCTGCGCGTCGCGTTCGCGGTGGTGTGGCTGGCGATCGCCGTGCGCACCACCGGCACGGCGGTCCGCACGACCGCGGACGGCCGGCTGCTCGTGCGCAACCAGCTCCGCACCCGGACCTTCGAGCGGTCCGAGATCGAGGACGTCCGCCCGGCCACCGGCCGGTCCGCCCAGGGAGCGGGCCTCCACCTGCTGCTGCGGGACGGCACCGTGGTGGCGCTGCAGGCCGCCGCGCCCCCCGGCCTGGGGGTGCACCGGCGCGACCTGACCCGTCACCAGGAGGCGCTGCGCCGGTGGCTGGCGGCAGCGTGAGGAGCTCCCGTGCCGTTCACCGGTAGCCACCCGGCGGCGGTCCTCCCGTTCCTGCGCACACCGCTGCCGGCGTCGGCGCTGGTCGTCGGCAGCACGGCCCCCGACCTGCCCTTCTACCTGCCGCTGCCGCAGTGGTACGCCACGCACACCGCCCTGGCGGTCGTGACCACCGACCTGCTCGTGGGCCTCCTCGCGTGGGCGGTGTGGCACGGCCTGCTGGTGGCACCGGCGCTGGCGACGGCACCCGCGCCGCTGCGGGCGCGGCTCGCCGGGCTCCGGGCGGGCCTGCGTCCCCGGCTCGCCACCGGGCGGCAGGCGCTGCTGCTCGTCGCGGCGCTGGTGCTCGGCGCGGCCACGCACGTGCTGTGGGACGAGTTCACCCACCCCCGCCGCTGGGGACCCGAGCACCTGCCCGCCCTCGCGGCGAACTGGGGACCGCTGCCGGGTCACCGCTGGCTGCAGTACGCCAGCAGCGTCGTCGGCGTCGTCGTCCTGCTGGCCTGGTCGGTCCGCTGGTGGCGGCGGACCCCGCCCGCACCCGTCGTGCCGGACCGGGGCACCCGGTGGGTCTGGCCGCTGCTCGCGGCCGTGGCGGTGGTCGCCGGCACCGCCGCGGCGCTGCGCGCGGGGACCCTGGACGACGCCGTCTTCCCCGGCGCGCGGTGGGCCGGCGGCTCGGCCCTGCTGGCCGGCGTGGTGCTGGCCGCGGCCTGGCACGCCGCGCGCCGGCTCCGCCGATCGGACGAACCGCGCGCCGGCTGACGGGAGATCGGGGCCCGCACCGGACAGACTCCCGGCGTGGACCCCGCTGCCGACCGGCGCCGGCGCTTCGAGCGCCTGGTGGCCGCCGTCTTCGAGCCGGTCCAGCGGTACCTGCTGCGGCGGGCAGCGCGCGGCTGCCTGGCCAACAGCCGGCGCGGCACGGCCCGGCAGGAGCGCCTCGTGCACCGGCTCGCCCAGCAGAGGACCGACGAGGCCGAGGACGACGGCGCGCTGGCCGAGGCGCTCGCCGGGCTGTCCGCCGCCGACCAGGAGCTCCTGCGGTCGTGGGCCTGGGAGCAGCTGCCGCCCCGCGAGATCGCGACCGTGCTCGGGATCAGCGCCAACGCCGCCGGCATCCGGCTGCACCGGGCGAAGCGGCGGCTGCGGGAGGCGTTCTCCGCGCGAAAGGACGGCGACGCGGCCGGACAGGTGGGGGTGCGGGACGGAGGAGGTGCGGCGTGACCGGGTCCGAGGACGACGACGACCTGCGCGCCCGCCTGGCCCGGCTCGACCCGGCCGGACCGCAGGTGCCGGTCGACCCCGCCACCGGCCTGCGGGCCGCCGAGCTGAGGGAGCGCGCCGTGCAGAGCACCGACGTCCCGACCGACCTGACCACCCGCCGCCGACCGCTCGCCCGGCTGGCTGCCGCCGCAGCCGTCGCCGCCGCCCTCGTCGTCGCGCTCGTGGTCGGCGGGGGCGGCTCGCGGGAGCCGACCACCGCCGCGTTCTCGCTCCCGGCGCCGGACGCCGCGGCCTCGTGCCTGGCGTTCGACGTGGCCGTCCTGCGGGACATGCCCGTCGCGTTCGCCGGCACGGTCACCGCGGCCGACACCGAGCGGGTCACCCTCGACGTCGACCGCTGGTACGCCGGCGGCGAGGCCGAGCGGGTCACCCTCGCCGTCCCGCCGGGCCAGACCTCGGCCGCGCTGGACGGCGTCGGCTTCCGCGCCGGCGAGCGCTACCTGGTGACCGCCGCCGCCGACGGCACGGTCAACGGCTGCGGCTACAGCGGCCCGGCCACGCCCGAGGTGGAGGCGGCGTTCGAGGAGGCGTTCGGCGGTTAGCCGCG
The DNA here is from genome assembly GCF_054050715.1 of Blastococcus sp. SYSU D00669. Taxonomy (NCBI): domain Bacteria; kingdom Bacillati; phylum Actinomycetota; class Actinomycetes; order Geodermatophilales; family Geodermatophilaceae; genus Blastococcus; species Blastococcus sp. SYSU D00669. The sequence goes on along the minus strand of NZ_JBJGZV010000004.1, from coordinate 100,691 downwards.
CAGCAGCCGGAAGGCGTGCGTCCAGGTGCCGTGCGCGAACCCGTACGCCGTCCAGGCCAGGGCCATCGCCTCCAGCCACCGGCTGGCCTCGATGCCGCCGAGGTCGGCGACGTCCCAGCCGGTCTGCTCGAGCAGGCCGGTGACGGTCTGCTTGGCGCCGGCGTCGTCCCCGGCGATGAACATCGTCGGCGGCCCGCCGGGCAGGTCGGGGTCGACCATGAGCGCGTTGCCGACCGTGTTGTAGGCCTTGACCACCCGCGCCTCGGGCACCGCGCGCTGCACCTGCTCCCCCAGCGAGTCGGTGGTGCCGACGAACAGGCCGGGCCGGCCGGAGGACGTCTCGAGCGGGTTCGTGGCGTCGACGAGCACCTTGCCGACGAGCTCGTCGGCGACGGACCGGACCAGGTCGACCGCGACCTGGCCGTTCACGGCGAGGACGACGAGCTCGGCGACCCGGACCACCTCGGCCGGCTCCCCGCTGGGCACGCCCTCGATCTCCGCCCGCCGGGTGCCGATCCGCACCCGGTGCCCGTGCCGCGCGTACCCGATCGCCAGCGCGCGTCCGACGACCCCACTGCCCAGGATCCCGATCTCCACGGCTGTCGATCGTGGAGCGTCGGCACCTGTCGGGGAAGTACCTCAGGCCTCCTCCGGGTCCGGGCCGCGCACCGCGCGGCCACCGTCCACCGGCAGCACCGCCCCGGTGACGAAGGAGGCGGCGTCGGAGAGCAGGAACGCCACGGTGTCTGCCACCTCGGCCGGCGTGCCGACGCGGCCCAGGGGGTGGAGCACGGCCATCTGGTCCGTCGTCCGCGCCGCCGCCTGCGGGCCCTGCGACCGGAGGAGCTGCTGGTAGCGCTCGGTGTCGATCGAGCCCAGCGCCACCGCGTTGACCCGGACGCCGTCGGCGCCGTGCTCGACGGCCAGCGCCCGGGTGAACCCCTCGACCGCGGCCTTGGCGGTCGCGTACGGCAGCGCGCCGCGGACCGGCCGCTGCGCCTGGTGGCTCGAGACGTTCACGATCGACCCGCCGCCGCCGGCGGCCAGGAAGCGGCGGACGGCGCTCGTGCAGCCGGTGACCACCGGGGCCAGGTTCGCCGCGATCAGGGCCAGCACCTCGGCCGGCGGGTGCGTGTCCACGGCCGCGTCGCGGAAGACCGCGGCGTTGTTCACCCAGCCGGCCAGCCGCCCGGCGGCCTCGGCGCGGTCGGCGGCCTGCTCGGTCACGGCGGGGTCGGCGGCGTCCCCGGTGACCGGCAGCAGGCGCGCACCGGCCGGGTGCGCCGGCAGCCAGGCCAGCGCCGCGACGTCCCGTTCGAGGACGACGACGGTGCTCCCGTCGGCGGCCAGCCGCTCGACGACCGCCCGGCCGACGCCGCGGCCGCCGCCGGTCACCACGTAGGAGCGGGTCACGGACCGATCCTCCCCCGGATGCGCGTCAGCCCGCCCCGGCCGGAGCCGGGGCGGGCTGGACGTGCTGGAACGGCCCCGCCGGGCGGCGGGGTCCGTCCTCAGGCGAGGGCGACGGTCGTCTCGTTCAGGCCGACGTCGGCGGTGAGGGTGCGCTCGCCCTTGCCGACCGGGGCCAGCGAGCGGACCTTCCACTCACCCGGAGCGGCGAAGAACCGGAACTCGCCCTCGGGGCTGGTCACCACCTCGGCGGTGAACTCGTCGGTCGCGTCGAGCAGCCGGACGTAGGCGCCGGCCACCGGCGCGCCGTCGTGCCAGACCTGGCCCTGGATCACCGTCTGCGTGTCCAGGTCGATCCCCGCGAGGCTGCCGCCCTGCTTCGGGGCTCCGCACATGCTCAGGCCCCCTTCTCGATCGGGACGCCGACGAGCGAGCCGTACTCGGTCCACGAGCCGTCGTAGTTCTTCACGTTCTGCTGACCGAGCAGCTCGCGCAGGACGAACCAGGTGTGGCTCGAGCGCTCACCGATGCGGCAGTAGGCGATGGTGTCCTTGCCGGTGTCGAGGCCGGCGTCGGCGTAGAGCTGGCGCAGCTCGTCGTCGCTCTTGAAGGTGCCGTCCTCGTTGGCCGCCTTGCTCCACGGCACGTTCACCGCGGTCGGGATGTGGCCCGGGCGCTGCGCGCCCTCCTGCGGCAGGTGCGCGGGGGCGACCAGCTTGCCGGCGAACTCGTCGGGCGAGCGGACGTCGACCAGGTTCTGCTGGCCGATCGCGGCGACGACCTCGTCGCGGAACGCGCGGATCGAGGTGTCGGGCTCCTGCGCCGTGTACCGGGTGGCCGGGCGGGAGACCTCGGCGTCGGACAGCGGGCGGCTGTCGAGCTCCCACTTCTTGCGACCGCCGTCGATCAGCTTCACGGCCTGGTGGCCGTAGAGCTTGAAGTACCAGTAGGCGTAGGCGGCGAACCAGTTGTTGTTGCCGCCGTAGAGCACGACGGTGTCGTCGTTGCCGATGCCCTTCTCCGACAGCAGCTGCTCGAACTGCTCCTTGCTGACGAAGTCGCGGCGCAGCGGGTCCTGGAGGTCCTTCTTCCAGTCCAGCTTCACCGCACCCTCGAGGTGGCCCTTGTCGTAGGCGCTGGTGTCCTCGTCGACCTCGACGAACACGAGGCCCGGGTCACCGAGGTGCTCCTGGGCCCAGTCGGCGGAGACGAGCACGTCGTTGCGGCTCATGGGATTTCCTTCCTGGTGGGAGGCGGTCAGGCGGCGCGGGTCCGGGGCCCGGTCGCGCGCCGGATGAGCAGGTACATCTCGCAGCCCAGGCAGAAGCCGGTGGCCGCGTTGAGCAGGGCCGCCACCAGCGCCAGACCGGTGGCGATCGCGCCGACCAGCGGCGCGTCGAGCAGGTAGCCCAGCGTGCCGACCGCCGCGAACAGCAGGCCGACGAACTGGGCGAAGCGCGGCGGGGCCTCGGGCTCCCGCTCGCGGACCGGTCCCAGCCGCGGGGCGAGCAGGACCCGGAAGAGCACGCCGTACGGCGCGTACCGCAGCCCGGCGGCCGCCCCCACGGCGAAGACCACCGTCTGGACGGCGAGCAGCTGCCAGGAGGCGGTCAGCAGGACGACGGCGAGCGCGACGGTGGTGACCCACGCGGCGAAGCGCGGGCCGCGCACGTCGATCTCACGCGACGGTGCAGTCATGGAGGAGACCTTCGGACGGCGGACGGGGCACGTCTGGACGGTCGCGAACCGACCTCAGCGGGTCGGACACAGGCAGCTGCCGACGCGGCACAGGTCCACTGTGCGGCGCGAGGTCAGCAGGGTGCCCACGAGCCGAGGGTAACGGATCACGTCGTGCTCCCCACATGGGCGTCGACGAGAGCGGTCAGCTCCGCAGGTGCCGGGGCGCCGCTGCTGCGGCCGACCAGGCTGCCGTCGCGGCGCAGGTATAACAGGGTCGGGGTGCGGCGGACGTCGAGCTCGCGCACCTCGTCGAGGTGGCTCTCGGCGTCGACGTGCACGTAGGCCAGCCCCGGCCGCGTCGCCTGCAGCTGCTGGACCCGCGCACGGGTGGCGCGGCAGGGGGCGCAGAAGGCCGTGGAGAACTGGACGACGGTGAGGTCGGCGTCCTGCGGCCGGACCCCCAGCCGCTCGAGCACCGCCTGCGGACGCACGTCGCCGTCCCCTCCCGCCGCGCGGACGGCGCCGTCGCGGGCGCGCAGCCACCAGGCCGTGACCGCCGTCAGCACGAGGGCGACGCCGAGCACGACGGCTCCGATCGGACTCATCCCCCGCGCCAACACGGCGCTCCGGCGTCCGCATTCCCGGCGGCGCCGGTGTCAGCCGCGGAGCACCGTGTCGGTGGCCTCGACGGTGACCACCACGCCGTCCTCGCCGGGGCGCACGCCGGTCAGCTGCAGGCCGAACGGCAGCGCGGGGATGTCGTAGCGCAGGTCGAGCAGGTCGCTGACCTCCCCGACCAGCCAGCTCGGCACGTCGGCACCCGCGCCGGCGGCCTCCTCGACGTCGACCACGAGCTGGTTGCCGTCGAGGGTGACGGTGCCCGCCGCGGTGAGCGGCAGCGTGAACCCGGCGACCTCCACCGTCCTGGTGATCCGCAGCCCGTCGCCCTCCGGCGCGAGGGTCGTGTCCCCGCCGAGCTCGGCGGCGAGCAGGTCGTAGGCGAGGGTCGCCGTGCCGTCGACGCGGTCGACCGGCACCTCGCTCACCGACCCGGAGACCAGGCTCGACAGCGGCACCTGCACCCCCTGGAGGACGACGTCGGCGCTCGTCCCCTCCGGCTGCCCGAGCTCGTCGGCGGTCAGCGAGATCCGCACGTCCTCGTAGTCCCCGGCCACCACCTGGGTGAGGAAGGGGAAGCCACCGATCTCCACCGACGGCGTCCCCTGCAGCCCGCCCTGGGTGGCCAGCTGCTCGGCCACCCGGTCCTCGGCGAAGCCGACGGCGAGCCGGTCGGCGACCAGCGCGAGCCCGAGCAGGACGACGAGCGCGATCAGCAGACCCTTCACGCTCAGAGCGCCGTCTGCAGGGCGAGGGCGACCGGCGCGCAGGCGGCCAGCGGCAGCACCGCCTGCAGCACCGGGAGCGCGACCGCCCGCCCGCGTCCCCCGCCGGTCTCGACGGCCACGCAGCTGGCCGCGACGGCGACGAGCGCGGCGACCGCACCCAGCACCGCGCCGAACGTGCCAGCGGAGACGACGTCGGCGAGGCCGGCCTCGCCGCGGCGGGCCAGCGCCACCGCGACCGCGGCCGCCACCGCCAGCAGCAGGCCGATCAGCCCGCGCGGCACGTCGGCCGCCAGCTGCGGCTGCGGCAGCACGAGGTCGACGAGGTGCCCCACGACCAGGGCGGCGCCCACCACCAGCAGCGCGGTGGTGACGAGCCCGCCGGTGGGGTCCGTCCGGCCGAGCAGCAGCAGGACGGCGAGCGCCGTGACCGCGCAGACCAGCAGGACACCCGTCGCCAGGCCGGCCACGACGTCGTGCCGGTCGCGCCGGAGCATCTGCCCCAGGACGACGACGAGGAAGGCCGGCCCGAGCACCGCCAGGAGGTCGCCGAGCGCGGGGCGGTCGGACAGCTCGAGCGCGAGGACGCCGCCCACCGCGGCCGCGACGCCGACGACCCCCGTCCCGACCCCGGCGCCGGTCACCACGACCCAGGCGGCGACCAGCAGCACCTGCAGCACCAGCACCGCGGCCGGCAGGGCGCGCTCGTCGGCCGGCTGCGCACCGGCGAGCACCACGCCGACGGCGACCACCGCCGCCAGCGCCGCGGGCAGGTGGTGCGCGCGGCGCGGGACGGCCGTGTCCACGTCGACGGAGCTCACCGGTCGATCGTCTCAGACACCCAGCGCCCGATCCGCTCGACGAGGGGGGCCGACACGCCGCTCTCGGCGTGCCCGAAGCCGGGGACGACCCAGGCGGTCGCCGACGGTCCGGCGGCCTGCGCCAGCGTCCGGAAGTGCTCGAGCGGGAAGTACTCGTCGCGGTCGCCGTGCACCAGGAGCAGCGGGGTGGGCGCGATCCGGCTCACGACCTCCACCGGCGCGGGCAGCGGGGTCAGCCACGGCCGGTCCAGCCGCACCAGCCGCCGGCCCACCGCCCGGCCCGGTGAGGTCTCGAGCAGCCAGTGCACCCGCCGCATCGGCCGGGTGTCCCGGACGTACCAGCGGCTCACCGCGCTGACGCTCACCACGGCGTCGGGCCGGTGCCGGCCCAGCGCCGCCTGCCGCAGCACCGCTCCCCCGCCCATCGACAGCCCCAGCGTGACCACCGCGTCGGCGCCGTCCTGCCGGGCGGCGCCCACCGCGGCGTCGACGTCGGCGAGCTCGAGGTCGCCGCCGACCGACGAGCTCCCGTCCGAGCGCCCGTGGCCGCGGAAGTCCAGCGCCCGCACCGCGCCGAAGCGGCGCAGCCAGCCGGTCAGCCGCACGAACGGCGGGTAGGCGACCGAGTTGGTGAAGCCGTGCGCCACCACCCAGGTCAGCGTCCGCCCGTCCGGCCGGGGCGGGGCCGCGGAGGGCACGACGATCCCGCGCAGCGTCACCCGATCAGGTGTGACGACCTCCCAGGTCCCGTTACCTGTCGGTAACCACGAGGTCGACGGCACGTCGGTTATCCTGCGTGCTCACGCTCGACAGCGCCGTCGACGCCTCCCCCCACGAGGAGACCGCATGCGACTCGTGCTCATGACGGCGGCGCGCCAGGCGACCACCGAGGTCCTGCCCGCGCTGGGGCTGCTCGCCCACCAGGTCCGCGTGGTGGCGCCCGAGCTGTCCAGCCTGCTCGACGGCGACTCCGGCGACGTGGTGCTGGTCGACGCCCGCCACGACCTGATCCAGGCCCGCACGCTGTGCGGGCTGCTCTCCTCCACCGGCGTGGCCTCCGCGCTGGTGGCCGTCCTCTCCGAGGGCGGCCTGGTGGCGCTGTCGGCCGACTGGGGCGTCGACGACGTGCTGCTCGACACCGCCGGCCCCGCCGAGGTCGACGCGCGGCTGAAGTGGGCGACCGCCCGCCGGCTGGCCGCCGCGACGCCGGTCGACGGCCCCGAGGGCGGCGTCACCAAGGCCGGCGACCTGGTGATCGACGAGCACAGCTACTCGGCCAAGCTCCGCGGGCGGCCGCTCGACCTCACCTACAAGGAGTTCGAGCTCCTGAAGTACCTGGCCCAGCACCCCGGCCGGGTGTTCTCCCGGGCGCAGCTGCTGCAGGAGATCTGGGGCTACGACTACTTCGGCGGCACGCGCACCGTCGACGTCCACGTCCGCCGGCTGCGCGCCAAGCTCGGCACCGAGCACGAGGCGCTGATCGGCACGGTGCGCAACGTCGGCTACAAGCTCGACCAGCAGGTGGCCGAGGCCGCCGCCAAGGCCGAGAAGGCCGAGGCCGAGTCCGCCCCCGCACCCCTGGTCTGAGCCGGCCCTGACCTCCGCGCCCGCGCTCCGCGACGTCGACCGGCTCGCCCCGGACGACGTCGCCGCCGTCCTCGCGCTGCTCGACGCGGCGCAGGACGCCGACGGCGTCCGCCCGGTGTCGGAGGAGACCGAGCTGCGGCTGCAGCACGGGGGACCGCCCGGCAGCCGCGACGTGCTCGCCACCGCGGCCGACGGCGCCCTGGTCGGGTACGCGCGGCTCGAGACCGACGCCGACGTGGTCGCCGAGCTGGTGGTCGCACCCGCCGCCCGCCGGCAGGGCGTCGGGACGGCGCTGGCGACCCGGCTCGAGCAGCTCGCCGGCGGCGGCCCGCTCGCGGTGTGGGCGCACGGCGACCTGCCGGGCGCCACCGCGCTGGCCGGGCGGCGCGGCTACGGCCGGGCCCGGGTGCTGCTGCAGATGCGCCGCGACCTCACCGGCGTCGACGCCGACCCGCGGCCCCGGCTGCCGGAGGGCGTGCAGGTGCTGCCGTTCGTCCCCGGCCGCGACGAGGAGGCGTGGCTGCGGGTCAACGCCCGCGCCTTCGCGTGGCACCCGGAGCAGGGCCGGTGGACCGCCGAGGACCTGCGGCTGCGCGAGGCCGAGCCGTGGTTCGACCCGGCGGGTTTCCTGCTGGCCTGGCGCGGCGACCCCGACGACGGCGGCGTCCTGCTCGGCTCGCACTGGACGAAGGTGCACCCGCCCGGGGACGCCGCCGACGAGGCGGTCGGCGAGATCTACGTGCTGGGCATCGACCCCGACGCCCAGGGGCTGCGCCTCGGGCGCGCGCTCACCGACCTCGGGCTGGCGCACCTGCGCGGCCGCGGGCTGGGGCAGGTGCTGCTGTACACCGAGGAGGACAACGCCGCCGCCGTCGCGCTGTACGAGCGCACCGGCTTCCGGCGGTTCTCCGTCGACGTGCTGTGGCGCCGGGCGTAGCGAGCTGAGACGGTCTCGTTACCGGCGATAGCCGACGCGCCCTCGTTCACCGAGCGGTTGTGATCCCGTTCTCACCCGGTCGGGAAACGCTCGGCAGGCGTTCACCGCTCGTTCACCCGGCGACCCGGATCAGGCCACCTCGGCTCCCTAGCTTTCTCGCACGTTGGTCCAGTGCGCCCGGCTACGACGTCCGGGCCGTGTCGAGAGGCAACGACTTGAAGCTCAGCACCAAGACGCGCGCCATCCCCCTGGCGATGGCGCTCGCCGGCTCCCTCGCGCTCGCCGCGTGCGGCGCGTCCAACGAGTCCGGCGGTGGTGACGGGGGCAGCGAGGGCGGCAGCAGCGCCGAGCAGCTGAGCGGCACCCTGAACGGCGCCGGGTCGAGCGCCCAGCAGGCCGCCATGCAGGGCTGGACGGCCGGCTTCAGCGGCGAGCAGCCCGACGTGACCGTGAACTACGACCCGGTCGGCTCCGGCGGTGGCCGCGAGCAGTTCACCACCGGCGGCGTGCAGTTCGCCGGCTCCGACGCCCCGCTCGACGACGAGGAGCTCGCGGCCGCGGCCGAGGTCTGCGGCGACTCCGGCGTGTTCGAGCTGCCGAACTACATCTCGGCCATCGCGGTCGTCTACAACCTGCCGGGCGTCGAGGAGCTCAACCTCTCCCCCGCCACGATCGCGGGCATCTTCACCGGTGCGATCACCACGTGGAACGACCCGGCGATCGCCGCCGACAACCCGGAGGCGCAGCTGCCCGGCACGGCGATCACCGCCGTCCACCGCGGTGACGACTCGGGCACCACGAACAACTTCACCGAGTACCTGGCGGCGGCCGCGCCCGAGGTGTGGACCTCGGAGCCGGACGGCGAGTGGCCGCTCGAGGGTGGCGAGGCCGCCAACGGCACCTCCGGCGTGATCAGCGCGGTGCAGGCCGGCGAGGGCGCGATCGGCTACGCCGACGAGAGCCAGGCCGGCGAGCTGGGCGTCGCCAACATCAAGGTCGGCGAGCAGTTCGTCGCCCCGAGCCCCGAGGCCGCCTCGGCCGTGGTCGAGGGCTCGGAGCTGGTCTCCGGCCGCGGCGAGTACGACTTCGCCTACGAGATCAACCGCACCACGACGAACCCCGACGAGTACCCGATCGTGCTGGTCAGCTACCACATCGGCTGCGTCCAGTACGAGGACCAGGAGACCGCCGACCTGGTCAAGGCCTTCATGGGCTACGTGATCAGCGAGGACGGCCAGCAGGCCGCGGCCGACCAGGCCGGCTCGTCGCCGATCTCCGAGGGTCTGCGCGAGCAGGCCCAGGCCGCGGTCGACGCGATCAGCGCCGCCTGACCGTGCGTTCCGCCCGGATGGCCCGGGGCGTCGACAGACGCCCCGGGCCGTTCGGCCGCCCGGACCCCACATCCACCGCTCGTCGACCGGAGCCGGAGTGACCCTCACCAGCCCCCAGCAGGAGCGACCGAAGCGCTCGGTCCGCCGGCTGGGCGACCGCCTCTTCGCCGGCAGCGCCAGCGGCGCCGGCATCCTGATCCTGGTCGTCCTGGCCGGGGTCGCCGTCTTCCTCATCGCCCAGTCCATCCCCGCGCTGGTCGCCGACCCGGGCGAGCTGCCCGGCGAGGAGAGCGCCCTCGCCTACGTCTGGCCGCTGCTCTTCGGCACGCTGCTCGCCGCGATCCTCGCGCTGCTCATCGCCACCCCGCTGGCGATCGGCATCGCCCTGTTCATCACGTACTACGCCCCGCGCCGGCTGGCGCAGGGGCTCGGCTACGTCGTCGACCTGCTCGCCGCCATCCCCAGCATCGTCTTCGGGTTCTGGGGTATCGCGTGGCTGGCGCCGAAGCTCGTCCCGATGTACGAGTGGCTCGAGCGCAACCTCGGGTTCATCCCGCTCTTCGCCGGTCCCGCCTCGGCGACCGGCCGCACCATGTTCACCACCGGGATCGTGCTGGCGGTCATGATCCTGCCGATCATCAGCGCCATCTCCCGCGAGGTCTTCAGCCAGGCGCCCGCGCTGCACCGCGAGGCAGCCCTCGCCCTGGGCGCGACCCGCTGGGAGATGATCCGCATGGCCGTGCTCCCCTACGGCCGCTCCGGGGTCATCGGCGGCGCGATGCTCGGGCTGGGCCGTGCGCTGGGCGAGACGCTCGCCGTCGCGATCGTGCTGTCGGCCTCCGGCGTCGTCACGTTCAACCTGATCAGCAGCACCAACCCGTCGACGATCGCCGCGAACATCGCGCTGAACTTCCCCGAGGCCAGCGGCCTCGACGTCAACACGCTGATCTTCAGCGGTCTGGCGCTGTTCGTCATCACCTTCGCGGTCAACTTCTTCGCCCGGGCGATCGTCAACCGCCGGGCCGACTTCTCGGAGTGAACCGGATGAGCACCCCGACCCGGACCCCGGAGGCCCCCGCCCCGGTCGACTCCCTGCCAGGGAGCGACCACCACCCGCTCCCGCGCAGGTTCGCGCCCGCCGTCTTCGGCGGGCTGGCCGTCCTCGCCGTCCTGCTCCTGGTGGTGACCGACCTCAACGTCGTCCTGCTCGCCGTGGCGGTCGGGGTGGTCGGCACCGCGATCGTCTACACGGCGTCCCGGGCCCGCGAGGGCTCGCGCAAGGCGACCGACCGGTTCGTCACCAGCCTGGTCTACAGCGCCTTCCTCGTCGCGATGGTGCCGCTGGTGAGCCTCGTCTGGGAGGTCGTCAGCAAGGGCGCCGCCCGGCTCGACGGGGAGTTCTTCTCCTCCTCGATGGTGGGGGTCACCGGCCCCGGCGGCGGCGCCTACCACGCCATCTTCGGCACGCTGATCATCACCGCGATCACCGCGCTCATGTCGGTGCCGATCGGCCTGATGACCGCGATCTACCTCGTCGAGTACGGCCGCGGCCGGCTGAAGAAGTGGATCACCTTCCTGGTCGACGTCATGACCGGCATCCCGTCGATCGTCGCCGGCCTGTTCGCCTACGCGCTGTTCGTGATCTTCTTCGGCCCGGGCGTGCGCATGGGCTTCGCCGGTGCGGTCGCCCTGTCGGTGCTGATGATCCCGGTCGTCGTGCGCTCGTCCGAAGAGGTGCTGAAGCTCGTGCCCAACGAGCTGCGCGAGGCCTCCTACGCTCTGGGCGTGCCGAAGTGGCGCACGATCGTGAAGGTGGTCCTGCCCACCGCGCTCGCCGGTCTCGGCACCGCGGTGACGCTGGCGATCGCCCGGGTCATCGGTGAGACGGCGCCGCTGCTGGTCACCGTCGGCCTCACCAACGCGTCGAACTTCGACCCGTTCGACGGCCGCATGGCCACCCTGCCGGTCTACGCGTACTACCAGCTCACCCAGCCCGGCGTGCCCCCGGAGAACGGCATCAACCGGGCCTGGACCGCGGCGTTCGTGCTCATCGTGATCGTGCTCATCCTGAACCTCGTCGCACGGCTGATCAGCCGCGTCTTCGCCCCCAAGACCGGTCGCTGACCCGGCCGACCCGACCTACGGAGAACATCGTGGCCAAGCGCATCGACGTCTCGGACCTGAACATCTACTACGGCAACTTCCTCGCGGTGGAGGGGGTCAACGTCTCGATCGAGCCGCGCGCCGTGACGGCGCTCATCGGCCCCTCGGGCTGCGGCAAGTCCACCTTCCTGCGCTCGCTCAACCGGATGCACGAGGTGATCCCCGGCGCCCGCGTCGAGGGCAAGGTCGTCATGGACGGCCAGGACCTCTACGCCGCCGACACCGACCCGGTCGACGTCCGCCGGCAGATCGGCATGGTCTTCCAGCGGCCGAACCCGTTCCCGACGATGTCGATCTACGACAACGTGATCGCCGGCGTGCGGCTCAACAGCAAGAAGATGCGCAAGCCCGAGCTCGACGAGCTGGTGGAGCAGTCGCTGCGCGGCGCCAACCTGTGGGACGAGGTCAAGGACCGCCTCGACCGGCCCGGCGCCGGCCTCTCCGGCGGTCAGCAGCAGCGGCTGTGCATCGCCCGCGCGATCGCCGTCGAGCCCGACGTGCTGCTCATGGACGAGCCCTGCTCGGCCCTGGACCCGATCTCGACGCTGGCGATCGAGGACCTGATGACCGAGCTCAAGGAGCAGTTCACGATCGTCATCGTCACGCACAACATGCAGCAGGCGGCGCGGGTGAGCCAGCACACCGGGTTCTTCAACCTCAACGGCGTGGGGCAGCCGGGCCGGCTGATCGAGTTCAACCCGACCGAGAAGATCTTCACCAACCCCGACGAGAAGGCGACCGAGGACTACATCTCCGGCCGCTTCGGGTGATCGCCCGCCCGTAGTCGTCGCCCACCGGCGCCGTCCCCACCGGGGGACGGCGCCGGTGTCGTTCCACGGGTCGACGCAGTGCGCTACGGCGGGGTTCGACCGTCCAGAACCCCGCCTCAGCGCACTCGGTTGCAGCCGTAGCTCGGCAGGTGCCGCTCCAGCGCGGAGCCCTGTGCGGCACGGGCGCACTTCCGGCGCGCGAATGCGCCGTCGGTGCACATCGCCGCCGGTCCACCACCCCGTCGCGGCTGCAGGGGCTAGCTGCAGGCCGGCGCGGTCGGCTCGGGGGTGGGTGCGGCGGTGGTCTCGGCGGCCGACGTCTCCGGAGCCGGCACCGCCGCCGCGGGATCGGGGACGGTCACCGGCACCACGGTGGAGAAGTTGGGACCGAGCACCAGCTGGACGGCGTCGCCGGTGCTGTCGCTGGCCTGCAGCACCGCACCCGGCACCGCCGCCGCGACGGTGCGGGCGCGCTCGAGGGCCGCCGGGCCGTAGCGGACGAGGGTCTCGTTCACGGTCCCGGGCTCGTTGCCCACCGCCCCGACGCCGAAGCCCTGCGCCCGCAGCTGGTCGCCGACCTCGGCCGCCAGCCCCGCGGTGCCCGTGCCGTTGAGGACGTCGACGGTGACGGTGCCCGGCGCCGCGGTGAGCGGTTCGGGACCGGCCGGCGCCGGCGGGACCGCGGCTTCGGCGGACGCGCTCGGCCCGGCCGCGGGCGACGCCTCCGCCGGTGCCCCGTCGGCAGCCGGCGGGGCGGCGGTGTACTCCTCCGGCAGTGTCGTGCGCTCGATGACGGCGTCGAAGATCGACCGCGTGCCGGCGCCGTCGAGGAGCACGTACGCCTGCTCGGAGCCGACCGGCACGTAGCCGACCAGGGACACCGGCAGCCCGGCCCCCTGCACCGAGCCGTCCGGCAGCTCGCCGAGGGTGCCGGCCAGGCCGCGCAGGTCGCCCAGGGTCGTCGCCTCGTCGACGGTGAGGGCGTCGGCCGCCCGGGACAGGAACCGGGTGAGGGTGACGGTGTTCAGCAGCGTGCCGGTCGACATCGCCCCGCCCAGGGTGGCGGTCAGCACGACCTGCGCCCGCTCGGCCACCGCGGCGCCGGTGACGTCGGAGCCGGCGTCCCCCGGGCGCAGGAACGCCGCCGCGTCGGCGCCCGTGAGCTGGTGCTGCCCGGCGGGCAGGGGTTCGGCCGCCGCGGCCGACGCCGCCGAGCCCGGGACGCACACCGAGATCCCGTCGAGGGCGTCGACCATGCCGGGCAGCTGGGAGAGGTCCACCGCCAGGTAGTGGTCCACGCGCAGGCCGGAGAGCTGCTGCACGGCGCGCACCAGGCAGGCCGGACCGCCGTCGAGCAGCGAGGAGGCGAACGCCTCCGACGTCGGCGGGCGCAGCGAGCCGTCGGAGGTGCGGCAGGCCGGGGTGTCCACGTAGGCGGTCGGCGGGATGCTGACCAGCACCGCCCGCTGCTCCTCCTCGGACACGGAGGCGACCAGCGTGGCGACCGACGCCGGCCCCTCCTGCCCCGGGACGTCGTAGCCCACCACCACGTAGGTCTCGGTGTCGGCCTGCAGCTGCGGGGCCAGCACCTCCGCCCCGTCGGTGGCCAGCGCGTCCACGCGCCCGATGCTGCGGTCGACGTAGAAGTACAGGCCGAGGTGGTACAGCCCGACGAGGGCGACGACCGCGACGATCACGAGGACCGCACGCGTCAGCCGCCGGCGACCGCGGGTGGCGGTGGCGGACCGGCGGGCCCGGTGGGCGAAGCCGGGGGGCGGCCGCTCCTCCGGCCCCGGCGGGGCCGGCCGCTTGCCCGGGATCGGCGGGAGCGGCGCGACGGGACGGGAGGGGCGCACACCCGGCTCGACGTCGGCGGGCGGGAAGGTGACCGCGGCGCCGGCACGCGGCAGCGGCGGGACCGGCACGGAAGGGCGCGCCCGGCCGTCGGGCACGGGCGGCAGGCCGGGGCGGCGGCCGGCGGGTGGGGTCGTCGTCGCGGAGGACACGGGCGGGGCCGGGGCGGGCGGGGGCGCTGCGGGCGCCGGGCCGGCACCGGGGACCGGGGGCATGCCGCCGCGCGTGCCCGACGGCGGGACGTCCGGGGCCCTCAGCCGCGCGGGCGCCTCGTCGCGACCGGGTTCCTCACCGCGCCGGACGGCGCGCCGGCGGCCGGTGGCCGGACCGCCCTGGCGGGCGAGCAGCTGTTCGACGGTGATCGGCTGGGCGCCGGGCTGGTCGGCGCGGGCCCGGGACCGCCCGGGCACCCGACGGTCGCCGCCGTCGTCCCGCCTCGGCTGTTCCCCCACCGCTGTCGACTTCCCATCGTGGCTGTGCGTGCGCTGCCGTCCCCCGTCTACTGCCGGCGGCAGGCGCCGGCGCCCGCGCATCCGTGCGGCGGTCCTCCCACGATACGGGCGCCGCACCGCCCGATCGTGTCGACTCGCCTGTACCGAGGGGCGCCGGATCCGCACCCGTCGTAGCGTCGCGGGGGTGAGATTGCCTTCCCTCCCTGGTCCGGGCGACGTGCTCAACGCGGTGGAGGGGTTGCGCGAGGGGGTCTCGGACGCGCTGGCGCTGGTGCCGCGCATCGGCTCGGTCGTGGGGCGGGTCGAGGAGCTGCTCGGCCGCGTGACGACGCTGATCGGCCGGGTGGAGGTCGCGGTCGGGCGGGCCGAGGCGGCGCTCACCGCGCTGGAGGCGACCCGCGACAAGGCGGACGCCGCCATCGGCCGGGTCGGTGACACGCAGCGCAAGGCCGACGAGGCCATCGACCGGCTGGCCGGCACCCAGCAGCGGGCGGACGACGCGATCGCCGCCGTGGGCGCGACGCGGGCCGAGGCAGACGAGGCGATCACCGCCGTCGGCCGGACCACCGAGCGCGCCGACGGCGCCCTGGCCCGGGCGGAGGGGCTGGTCGGGCGGATGGAACCGGTGGTGGACGGCTACGCCGAGCCGCTGCAGCAGCTGGCACCCTCGCTGCGCCGGCTGGCCGAGACCATGGACCCGCACGAGGTCGAGGCCCTGGTGACGCTGATCGACCGGCTGCCCACCCTGGTGACCCACCTGGACGACGACATCCTGCCGGTGCTGCAGGGCCTCGAGGGCGTGGCGCCGGACGTGCACGCGCTGCTGGACACCGTCCAGGACCTGCGCGAGGTGGTGAAGGGCTTCCCGGGCTCGAGGCTGTTCCGCCGCCGCGGGCGCGAGGAGATCGCGCAGGAGCAGGCGGAGGAGCCGTCCTCCGACGGAGCGGGGCCCGCCGCCGGGTCCTGACGACCCGGCGGCGGGTCGCGGTCAGGTCTCGGTGGGGTAGCCCAGTGCGCGGACGACGTCGCCGATCCGCTCGTAGGTCCGGCCCCCGGGCAGCCGCTCCAGCTCGGCGACGACGGCGTCGGGTGCCCGGTGGTCGCGCGCGGCCTCCACCAGGTTCGGGCCGTCGCTGGGGAAGTCGGCGCGGTCGAGCCAGCGGGCGAGCTCCGCGCGTCGGACGACGGCGTCGGCGTCCATGCCGACCGGGGTGCCCCCGACGAGGGTGCCGGCGGGGTCGGCGTCGACGTCGGGCTCGCCCTCGGCCGACGGCTCGACCTCGCGCCACTCCTCGGCGCGGGTCCCCCGCTCGGCCTTGAGCATGCCCTGCAACTCGTGCTCGAGCTCCTCGTCCACGCGGGGGCTGTGCTTGGTGCTGCGCGCCGACGTGCCGGCGAACTGGTCTGCGCTCTCGGTCACGGGATCTCCTCAGTCCTCGTGCAGGGCACCCGGCTTGTGCACGGCGGTGCCCCCGCTCTTGTCGCTCTTCACCTCGTACTGGGGCTCGTCCTTGCTCGCCTTCACCTTCCGGCCGGCGGCTTCGGTCTCCTCGGTGATCTTCCGCTGGACGGTGCCCTCGGCCTTCGAGCCGTGGCTGTTCCAGGTGACGTGATCACCCTTCTTGAAGTCGTCGGCCATCGCTCCTCCTGGTCTGCGCGGTCCCCGCTCCCCTGCCCGTGGCGGGCGGCGGGCACACATCACCCGAAAGGAACCGGGTCTCACCCGTGCGGGCACTGACATCGCCGCCGCGGTGACGTAGCGTGTTCGTCGACGGGGGCGCTCTCACCTTTCCGCGCTGGTCACCGCGCGGACGGCGACTACCGAGGGTGAGTTCGACCGCCGTCCTCGATCGCCGGCCCGGTCGACTCCATTCCCCCGGGGTCGGCCGGGTCGGCCCGTTCCTACGCTGGTGCCCCGTGAACGCTCCCGACGTCCGCCCGGTCGACGTCCTCACCGTCGCGTCGGTGACCGACGTGACGCCGACCGTGCGCCGGGTGCTGCTGCGCGGCGAGCCGGCCGCCGTCGCCGCCGCCGGTCCCACGGTGCACCTCCTCGTCCCCCGGGTCGGCGAGGACGACCCGGTCTGGCCGGGGATCGCCCGGGACGGGCGGATCGTCTGGCCGCAGGGCAGCCACGGGGTGAGCCTGCGCAGCTACACCGCCCGCCGGCAGGACCCCGCCGCCGGCACGGTCGAGATCGACTTCGTGCTGCACGGCACCGGCCCGGCCGCCGCGTGGGCCGCGGCCGCCACGGCCGGCGCCCCGCTCGCCGTCGCCGGTGGCGCGGCGCTCGGCGACCGGCCGGCCGGCCGGCTGCTCCTGGCCGGCGACGAGACCGCCCTCCCGGCGATCAGCCGGGTCCTGGCCGCCGCCCCGGCCGCCACCGAGGGGCTGGCGCTGGTGGAGGTCGCCGGGCCGGAGGAGGAGCAGCCGCTCGCCGCCCCGGCCGGGGTCGAGGTGCGCTGGCTGCACCGCGGCGGGACGGCGCCGGGGGAGAGCACCCTGCTGGCCGACGCGGTGGCCGCGCTGGAGCGGCCGGCCGACGACGACCTGTTCGCCTGGGTGGCGGCGGAGTCGGCCGCCGTCCGCACGGTCCGCGCCGACCTGCGCGGACGCTGGGGACTGGGGCGGGCGCAGCACCACGCGATCGGCTACTGGCGGCGTGGGCGTTCGATGTCGCCCGCCGGCTGACAGGCAGTTCACAGGTACCGTCCAGGGCAGCCGAAGCCGGTGCCAGGAACCTCTCAGGCATGACGACGGCATCAGCACGCCCCCAGGGAGGAGCCGTGACCGGCAGCCAGCCCAGCGGGCGCCCCGCGCCCGAGGCCCGCCTCCTGGTGGTGGACGACGAGCCGAACATCCGCGAGCTGCTCTCGGCGAGCCTGCGCTACGCCGGCTTCGAGGTCGCCACGGCCGCCGACGGCCAGCAGGCCCTCGCCCTCGCGGCGTCCTTCCGTCCCGACCTGCTCGTGCTCGACGTGATGATGCCCGGCCTCGACGGCTTCGGCGTCGTGCGGCGGCTGCGCGAGAGCGGCCGGCACACCCCCGTGCTGTTCCTGACCGCGCGCGACGCGGCGGAGGACAAGGTCTCCGGGCTCACGCTGGGCGGAGACGACTACGTCACCAAGCCGTTCAGCCTCGACGAGGTGCTCGCCCGCATCCGGGCGGTGCTGCGCCGCACGTCCGGTCCGCAGCGGACCGCCGAGGCGCCGCGGCTCACCTTCGCCGACATCGAGCTCGACGAGGAGTCGCACGAGGTGCTCAAGGCCGGGCAGCTGATCCCCCTCTCGCCGACGGAGTTCAAGCTGCTGCGCTACCTCATGGCCAACGCCGGGCGGGTGCTGTCCAAGGCGCAGATCCTCGACCACGTCTGGAACTACGACTTCAACGGCGAGGCCAACGTCGTCGAGTCCTACATCTCCTACCTGCGCCGCAAGGTCGACACCTCCGAGCCGCGGCTGCTCCACACCATCCGCGGCGTCGGCTACACGCTGCGGCTGCCGCGCGGCACGTGACGCGGTGACGACCTCCGGACTGCTGGAGGGGGGTCCGCGCCCGGCCCGGCCCGCCCGGGTGCCCCTGCGGGTCACCCTCGTGGCGTTGCTGGTGGTGCTGGTCGCCGTCGGGCTCGGCGCGACCGGGATCGCGGCGACGTCGCTGCTGCGCGACTACCTGACCACTCAGCAGGACGCCCAGCTGGCTTCCTACCTGCGGCAGGTGGAGGAACGACCGGGCCGCTACCTCGGGTTCTGCGCGCGCGGGCAGTACCAGGCCGCGCCCACCCCGGTCTACCTCGCCTGCCTCCCGCCCGGTCAGACCGACCTCGTCGTCCTCTGGGGGCCGACCGGGGGTGGGGAGCCCGACGTCGGCACGCTGACCCCCGAGACCGACCTCGGCACTGCGGGGAACGCGGTCACCGTGCCCGCCGTCGACGGGAAGACCGACTGGCGGCTGATCAGCGGCGTGCTCCCGGACGGGTCCACGGTGGTGATCGGCATCGACGTCTCACGGGACCAGGCGGCCATCAAGCGCCTGGTGACCATCGAGGTCGTCGTCGGGCTGATCGTCCTCGTCCTGCTGGGAGCGGCCGGTTACCTGCTGGTGCGCAACAGCCTCCGGCCGCTGACCGACGTCGAGCGGACGGCGCAGGCGATCGCGGCCGGCGACCTGTCCCAGCGGGTGCCGGAGGGCGACGAGCGGACCGAGGTCGGCCGGCTGTCGACCGCGCTCAACGGCATGCTGGCCCGCATCGAGAGCTCGTTCCGGGCGCAGCAGGACTCCGAGGCGCAGGCCCGGGCGTCCGAGGAGCGGATGCGGCGTTTCGTCGCCGACGCCAGCCACGAGCTGCGCACCCCGCTCACCTCCATCCGCGGGTTCGCCGAGCTGTACCGGCAGGGCGCGGTCGGCGATCCCGAGGAGACGAAGCGGCTCATGCACCGCATCGAGTCCGAGGGCGCGCGCATGGGGTTGCTGGTCGAGGACCTGCTGCAGCTGGCCCGCATGGACCAGCAGCGGCCGCTGGCGATCACGCCGGTGGACCTGGCCGAGATCGCCGGCGACGCGGTGCACGACGCGCGCGCCGTCCAGCCCGACCGCCCGGTCACGCTGCACCTCGACGAGTCGCTGACCGACGTCCCCGTCGTCCTGGGTGACGAGGCCCGGCTGCGGCAGGTGATCGGCAACCTGGTGACCAACGCGCTGACCCACACGCCGCACACCGCCCGGGTGACCGTCACCGTCGCCGAGGACGCCGACCCCGACGTCCTGCTGGTGCGGATCGCCGACGAGGGGCCCGGCATGACCGAGGCCGACGCGGCGCGGGTCTTCGAGCGGTTCTACCGGGCCGACACCTCCCGCACGCGGGAGGGCGGGGGCACCGGCCTGGGGCTGGCCATCGTGGCCTCGCTGGTCGCCGCCCACGGCGGCACGGTGGACGTGGTCACGGCGCCGGGAGAGGGTGCCGAGTTCACCGTGCGGCTGCGCCGCTCGGGGCCGCCCGACTGAGCCCCGCGCGGGCCTGGCTACCGTCCCGGGACGTGGCACCCGAACCCGACCCGACGCTGCTGGCCGCCGTCACCGAGCTGGGCGGTGCGCTGCGCGGGCTGCTCGACGCCTCGGTGCGGACGACGGTGCCGGCCGAGGAGCTGCTCGCGGCCGCGGCGGAGGCGCGCGCGGTCACCGCGCGGCTGACCGCCGCGCAGCGGCCGGCCCACCAGCTGCCCGCGCTCGACGACCCGATCGCGTTCCGGCGCGTGTACAGCCCGGTGACCGGCGTCGGCAACGCGATGGCGCCGCCGCTGGACCTGCGCCGGGCCGACGGCGGGATCGTCGCCGAGACCGTGCTCGGCCTGGCCTACGAGGGCCCACCCGGGTACCTGCACGGCGGCGTGAGCAGCCTGCTCATGGACCAGATGCTGGGCTCGGCCGCGATCGCGGCCGGGCTGTGGGGCATGACGGCGCACCTCGAGCTGGACTACCGGCGGCCCGTGCCGCTGGACACGCCGGTGGTGCTGCGCGCCCGGGTCGTGGAGGACGCCGGGCGCCGCACCGCCGTCACCGGCACGATCGCCCTCACCGCCGAGCCCGACCGCGCGCTGGTCGAGGCGCGGGGCGTGTTCGTCTCCCCCCGGCCCGAGAAGCTGGCCGGCTACTTCGGCGCGATCACCGACGCCTCCGGCCGGCACGCACCGCCCGGGCGGCCGACCGACGCCACGGAGGTGCGGCGGTGACCGACGTCGACGTCGCGCGGGAGGCCGCCGCCGCGGCCGCGCGCGTCCTGCTGGACCTGCGCGCCGGCGGGGCCACCGGCCGGGAGCTGGGCGACCGCGGCGACGCCGGCGCGCAGGCCGCCATCGCGGCCGTGCTCGCCGAGCACCGCCCGGACGACGCCGTCCTCAGCGAGGAGGCGGTCGACGACCGGCGGCGGCTCGACGCGCCGCGGGTGTGGATCGTCGACCCGCTCGACGGCACCCGCGAGTACGGCGAGGGCCGCCGTGACTGGGCGGTGCACGTGGCGCTGTGGTCCGCGGGCTCGCTGAGCGCCGCCGCGGTCGCGCTACCCGGCCTCGGCACGGTGCTGGTCACCGACCCGCCGCCGGTCGTCCCCGCCCGCGACGGCGGCCCGCCGCGGATCGCCGTCAGCCGGACCCGCCCGCCGGCGGTGGCCGAGGCGGCGGCCCGGGCACTCGGCGGCACGACGGTGCCCATGGGGTCGGCCGGGTTCAAGGTGAGCGCGGTCGTGCGCGGCGAGGTGGACGCCTACGTGCACGCCGGCGGCATGTACCAGTGGGACTCCGCGGCGCCGGTCGCCGTCGCGCTCGCCGCCGGCCTCGTCGCCGTCCGCCTCGACGGCTCGCCGCTGCGCTACAACGAGGCCGATCCGTCGCTGCCCGACCTCGTGGTGTGCCGCCCCGAGCTGGAGGAGACCATCCTCACGGCCGTCGCCGCCGGGTGATCAGGGACACTGGTCCCGGGAATCCCTACCCAACCGATGCGGTTGGGGTCCCGTGGTAGCCCCTGCTGTCGAACGACCGGAGCCCGTGCGCGTGTCCACACCTGACTACCGGCTGACCCAGCTGGAGACGCTCGAGGCGGAGTCGATCCACATCATCCGCGAGGTGGCCGCCGAGCTGGAGCGGCCGGTGCTGCTGTTCTCCGGCGGCAAGGACTCCATCGTGATGCTGGAGCTGGCCCGCAAGGCGTTCGCGCCGGCCCGCATCCCCTTCCCGGTCATGCACGTCGACACCGGGCTGAACTTCCACGACGTCCTGGAGTTCCGCGACAAGCGGGTGGCCGAGCTGGGCGTGCAGCTCATCGTGGCCTCGGTGCCCGAGGCGATGGCCGCCGGCGTGGTCAAGGAGGAGCCGAACGGCTCGCGCAACCGCATCCAGACGCCGGTGCTGCTCGACGCCGTCGAGAAGCACGGCTTCACCGCGCTGTTCGGCGGCGCCCGCCGCGACGAGGACAAGGCGCGGGCCAAGGAGCGGGTGTTCAGCTTCCGCGACGAGTTCGGCCAGTGGGACCCGAAGAACCAGCGGCCGGAGCTGTGGGACCTCTACAACGGCCGCATCCACCTGGGCGAGTCGATCCGCGTCTTCCCCCTGTCGAACTGGACCGAGCTGGACGTCTGGCAGTACATCGCCCGCGAGGAGATCGCCATCCCGCCGCTGTACCTCGCCGAGGAGCGCGACGTCGTCGAGCGGCAGGGGATGCTCTACGCGGTCAACGAGTTCATCACCCCGCGCGACGGCGAGCGCGTGTTCCGCGAGTCGGTGCGCTACCGCACGGTCGGCGACGCCAACCTGACCGCCGCCGTGCGCTCGCAGGCCCGCACCGTCGAGGAGGTCATCGCCGAGATCGCGGTGACCCGGATGACCGAGCGCGGCGCCACCCGCGGCGACGACAAGGTCAGCGACGCCGCCATGGAGGACCGGAAGAAGGAGGGGTACTTCTGATGACGAGCACCCAGGCGCCCGTCGACGTCCACTCCGCCGCCGCCGAGCAGGCGCACGACATCGCCGTCGCCCGCAAGGACATCCTGCGCATCGCCACCGCCGGCTCGGTCGACGACGGCAAGAGCACCCTCATCGGCCGGCTGCTCTACGACAGCAAGGCCGTCTTCGAGGACCAGTACGAGGCCGTGGAGCGGGCCAGCGCCGGCGGCGACTACGTGAACCTCGCGCTGCTCACCGACGGCCTGCGCGCCGAGCGCGAGCAGGGCATCACCATCGACGTCGCCTACCGGTACTTCGCCACCCCGCGCCGCACGTTCATCCTGGCCGACACCCCGGGCCACGTGCAGTACACGCGGAACATGGTCACCGGCGCGTCCACCGCCGACCTGGCGATCGTGCTGGTCGACGCCCGCAAGGGCATGGTCGAGCAGAGCCGGCGGCACGCCTTCCTCGCCTCGCTGCTGCGGGTGCCGCACGTCGTCGTCGCGGTCAACAAGATGGACCTCGTCGACTGGTCCGAGGAGGTCTACGAGCGCATCCGCGACGAGTTCACGGCGTTCGCCTCGAAGCTGTCGATCCCCGACCTGACCGTCGTCCCCATCTCGGCGCTGCACGGCGACAACGTGGTGAGCCGCTCGGCGCACACGCCCTGGTACGAGGGGCCGTCGCTGCTGCACCACCTCGAGCACGTGCACGTGGCCAGCGACCGCAACCTGGTCGACGTCCGCTTCCCGGTGCAGTACGTGGTGCGGCCGCAGTCCGATGCGTTCCACGACTACCGCGGGTACGCCGGCACCGTGGCCAGCGGGGTGCTGCGCCCCGGCGACGAGGTGCAGGTGCTGCCGAGCGGCCTGACCACCACGGTCGCCGCGATCGACGGCCCGCGCGGGGCGGTCGAGGAGGCGTTCGCGCCGATGGCGGTGACCGTGCGGCTCGCCGACGACCTCGACGTCTCCCGCGGCGACCTGCTCTGCCGGCCGGGCAACGTGCCGCAGGCGACCCAGGACCTCGACGCGCTGGTCTGCTGGATGACCGACGAGCCCCTGCGCCCCCGGCAGCGGCTGGTGGTCAAGCACACCACCCGCACGGTGCGCGCGATGGTCAAGGAGCTGGTCTACCGGCTCGACGTCAACACGCTGCACCGCGACCTCGACGCCACCGAGCTCGGCCTCAACGACATCGGCCGGGTCAAGCTGCGCACCACCCAGCCGCTGTTCCTCGACGACTACAACCGCAACCGGGTCACCGGCCGGTTCATCCTCGTCGACGAGGCCACCAACGCCACCGTCGGCGCCGGGATGCTCCCGCCCCACCGCTGAACCGGTGCTCTGTCGCGATCGAGCGCGCGTGCTCGATCGCGACAGAGCACGTCAGGCCGCCTTCTCCAGGGCGCGGCGGGTGAGCAGGCGGGCGAGGTGCCGGCGGTACTCGGCGTCGGCGTGCATGTCGGACGACGGCTCGAGGCCCTGGTCGGCCAGCGCGGCGGCATCGGCGATCGACGCCCCGCCGGCCAGCGCTTCTTCGGTCGCGGTCGCCCGGACCACGGCGCCGGCCATGTTCGCCAGCGCCACCCGGCCCTGCACCGCCGCGGCGGCCACGATCGGCCAGTCGTTCTCGCGCCGCGTGAACTTCTCGTAGCCCCAGCCGCCCGCGCCGGTCCGCGGCACGCGCAGCTCGACGACCACCTCGTCGGGCTCGAGCGCGGTCTCGAAGAAGCCCAGCCAGAACTCGGTCACCGGGATCGACCGCCGGCCGCCCGGGCCCTGGACGACGACGTCGCCGCCCAGCGCCAGCAGCGCGGTGGGGAGGTCGGACGCCGGGTCGCTGTGCGCGACCGTGCCGCCGAGCGTGCCGCGGTGGCGCACCTGCGGGTCGCCGACGCGGGAGGCGACGTGCGGCAGCAGCGGCACCTCGGCGAGGGCGGCGTCGGAGCGCTCCAGCTCGAAGTGGCGGGTGCCCGCACCGATCGCGACCTCGCCGTCCTCGACCCGGACGTAGGACAGCTCCGGGATGCGGCTGATGTCCACCAGCACCGCCGGCACGGCCAGCCGCAGCTTCATCAGCGGCAGCAGCGAGTGCCCGCCGGCGATCAGCTTGGCGTCGTCGCCGTGCTCGGTGAGCGCGGCGACGGCCTCCTCCACCGAGGAGGCCCGCACGTAGTCGAACGGCGCCGGGATCACGCCTGGACCCCCTCGGACTGAGGCACCTGCCCGGCGGCCGGGCCGGCCTCGGCCGCGGCGCGGACCGCGCGGACGATGTTGTGGTAGCCGGTGCAGCGGCAGAGGTTGCCCTCCAGGCCCTCCCGCACCTCCCGGTCGGTGGGATCGGGGTTGTCGGCGAGGACGCCGATCGCCGCCATCACCATGCCCGGCGTGCAGAAGCCGCACTGCAGGCCGTGCTCGCTGCGGAACGCGGCCTGAACCGGGTGCAGCTCGCCGTCGGGGCCGGCCAGCCCCTCCAGCGTGGTCACGCTCCCTCCGTCGGCCTGCGCCGCCAGCACCGTGCACGACTTCACCGACAGCCCGTCGACGATCACCGTGCAGGCCCCGCACGAGGTGGTGTCGCAGCCGATGTTGGTGGCCCGCAGCCCGCAGACCTCGCGCAGGTAGTGCGCGAGCAGCAGCCGCGGCTCGACCTCGTCGGTCCGCCGCTGCCCGTTGACGGTGACGGTCACCTGCATCAGTGGGTCCCTCCGGAGGCCTGCTGGACGGCCCGCCACACCTTCATGGGGGTGGCGGGCATGTCGACGTGACGGACGCCGAGGTGCGACACGGCGTCGATGACGGCGTTGTGCACCGCGGGGGTGGCGCCGATGGTCCCGGCCTCGCCGATCCCCTTGGCGCCGAGCGGGTTGATCGGCGTGGGCGTGGCCATGTCGACCAGCTCGAAGCTGGGCAGCTCGGTGGCCGAGACGAACGGGTAGTCGGCCAGGGTGGAGGTCTGCGGGTTGCCGTCGGCGTCGTAGAGGACCTCCTCCAGCAGCGCCTGCGCCACCCCCTGGGCGATGCCGCCGTGCCGCTGCCCGTCGGCGAGCAGCGGGTTGACGATCGTGCCGGCGTCGTCGACGGTCACGATCCGCACCAGCTCGGCCTTGCCCGACTCGACGTCGACCTCGACCACGGCCAGGTGGGCGCCGAACGGGAAGGTCGGCCCGGCGGCGGTGAACCGGGTGTCGACCAGCAGCTGCTCCTGCTCGGCCAGCTGCGCGAACGTGATCCCGGCCCCCGGTGTGCCGCGCACCGCGATGCCCGCCGCCGCCAGGTCGACCTCCAGGTCGGCCGGGTCGGCCTCCAGCAGCTCGGCGGCGCGCGCCTTGGCCAGCTCGATCAGCTCGACCGCCGCCTGGTGCACGGCCGCGCCGCCCTGCTGCAGGCTGCGCGAGCCCATCGTGCCGCCGCCGCGCGGGATCCGGTCGGTGTCGCCGTGCAGCACGGTGATCTTCTCGACCGGGATGCCCAGCTGGTCGCTGGCCAGCATCGCCCAGGCCGTGGCGTGCCCCTGGCCGTGCGGCGAGGTGCCGGTGAGCACCGTCGCCGTCCCGTCGGGGTGCACCTCCAGCGACGCCGACTCGGCGGCGCCCATGCCGTTGTCGGCCCCGGTGATCTCGACGTACGTCGACAACCCGATGCCGAGCTGCCGGACGTCGCCGCGCTCGCGCCGGCGCGCCTGCTCGGCCCGCAGCTCCGCGTAGCCGGCCGCCTCCAGGGCCCGGTCGAGGGCGGCGGCGTAGTTTCCGGTGTCGTAGGTGGCGCCGCTGGCGGTCGTGTACGGCTCGTCGAACGGCGGGATGAGGTTCTTCCGGCGGACGTCGGCGGGGTCCATGCCGATCTCGGCGGCGAACACGTCGAGCGCCCGCTCCACGGCCGCGGTGGCCTCCGGCCGGCCGGCCCCCCGGTAGGCGCCGGTCGGCGTCGTGCTGGTGGCCACCGACCGCGCGTAGGCGTGCACCTTCGGGAAGGCGTAGGTGGCCGCGGCCATCAACCGGGTGAACGTCGGCAGGACGACGCCGAGCCGCGGATAGGCCCCGGCGTCCTGCACGACCTCGATCGCGTAGGCCTCGACGGTGCCGTCGCGGCGGCCGCCGACGGTGACGACCTGGTCCTGGCCGCGGCCGTGGACCATGCCGACCATGCTCTCCGACCGGTTCTCCGCCCAGCGGACCGGCCGCCCCACCCGCTTGGCGAGCCAGGCGACCAGCGCGAACTCCGGATCGGCACCGATCTTCGCGCCGAAGCCGCCGCCGACGTCGGGGGTGACCAGGTGCACCAGCGCGGGGTCGAGGCCGAGCCAGCCGGCGATCTGCCCCTTGGCCTGCTGGGCGCTCTGGTTGGAGCAGAAGATGGTCACCCGGCCGTCGTCGCCCCAGGCCGCGGCGGCCGCACGGGTCTCCAGCGGCACCGGCGCGACGCGCTGGTTGACCATCGGCTGCCGGACGACGACCTCGCAGCCGTCGAAGAAGCCCTCGGGGACGGGGTTGCCGAACGTCGCCATGACGTTGGTGCCCGCCTCGGGGAAGAGGAGCACCTCGTCGCGCACCGCGTGGTCGAGGGCGACCACGGCGGGCAGCGGGTCGATGTCGACCGACACCAGCTCCGCGGCGTCCTCGCCCTGGTAGCGCTCCTCGGTGAGGACGACGGCGACCGGCTCGCCGACGAACCGGACGGTGTCCCCCGCCAGCCACGGTCGCTGCACCGCCGGCGGCACCATCGGCAGCCCGGACGGCAGCGGCTCCAGGTCGGTGAGGTCGGCGGCCGTGACGACGTCGACCACGCCCGGCGCCTCGCGGGCCGCCGAGACGTCCACCGACAGCACCCGTCCGTGCGCCACCTGCGAGTGGACGAACGTGGCGTGCACGGCTCCGGTGAGGCGGTCGTCGACCAGGTCGTCGGTGTAGGTCGCGCCGCGGGTGAGGAAGAGCGGGTCCTCGGTGCGGACCACGCGGGTGCCCAGGATGCTCATGCGAACCCTTCGTCGAGTGCTCTCCCGGCACTCTGTCAGAGGGTGTGACCGCGCCCACGCGCGGGTGGCGGAGGCCGGGGGCGCCGGGCCGTCAGGGCCCCGCGGCCGCGCCGAGCACCCCCAGCAGCCGCAGCTTCTCGGCGGTCTCCGAGCCCGGGACGGCGGTGTAGACGAGCAGCCGGTGCGACTGGTCGGGATCGAGCAGGGTCTGGCAGTTGAGCTGGAGCGCGCCCACCTGGGGGTGGACGAAGCGCTTGACCTCGCGGGGGCGCAGGCCGACCTCGTGGTCCTCCCAGATGCGCCGGAACTCCTCGCTCCGCGCGAGCAGCAGGTCGACGTACCGCGCGGCCCGCGAGCCGGGACCGCGCTGGGCGACGATCTCCCGCAGGCCGGAGGCGTAGAGCCGGGAGAGGAACGGGTGGTCCTCCGGCGCGTAGAGCGCCCGCCAGGCGGGGTCGGTGAACCACCGGTAGCCGATGCTCCGCGCCGGGCCGGTGTACCGGGTGGCGTCCCCGGTCAGCGCCACGCCCAGCGGGGTCTGGCGGAGCGTCTCCCCGAGCTCGGTGATGACCTCCGCCGCGGTGTCGTCCAGCCGGTCGAGGATGCGCAGCAGGCCGGGGCTGACGTGCTCGCTGTCGGCACCCCGGGCCGGGGGGTGGTGCCCGGCGAGCCGGAACAGGTGGTCCCGCTCGTCGACGGACAGGTGCAGGCCCTGGGCGATGGCGGCGATCATCTGCTCCGAGGGCTGCGGCCCGCGCTGCCGTTCCAGGCGGGCGTAGTAGTCGGCCGACATGTGGCAGAGCGCGGCGACCTCCTCGCGGCGCAGCCCGCTGGTCCGGCGGCGCTGCCCGCGCGGCAGGCCGACGTCCTCGGGCTGCAGCGCCTCCCGGCGGATGCGGAGGAAGTCCGCCAGCCCTGCCCGGTCGATCCCCATGTGCCCCGTTCCTACCGCTGCCGCGCCGGCGTAGCCACGGACCGCCGATCCGTGGCTCCACAGGCCCTGAACGCCGTCCTCGATCCCGGCGACGGTGGACCCATGACACGCACACGACTCGACCCCACCGTCCCCGACCTGTCCGGCACGCGGGCCGTCGTCACCGGCGCGAGCGACGGCATCGGGCTCGGCATCGCCACGACGCTCGCCGCCGCCGGGGCGGAGGTGCTCCTGCCCGTCCGGAACCCGGACAAGGGCGAGGCGGCGCTCGCCGCGATCCGCCGGCGGGTGCCCGACGCGGAGGTGTCGCTCCGCTCCCTGGACCTGTCCTCCCTCGCCTCCGTCGCCGCCCTCGGCGAGACCCTGAACGAGGAGGGCCGGCCCGTGCACCTGCTGGTCGACAACGCCGGCGTCATGACGCCACCGGACCGGCGTACGACCGCCGACGGGTTCGAGCTGCAGTTCGGCACCAACCACCTCGGCCACGTCGCGCTCGTCACCCACCTGCTGCCGCTGCTGCGCGCCGGCCGCGCCCGCGTCACCTCGCAGGTCAGCGTCGCCGCGCGACGCGGCGCCATCAACTGGGACGACCTGGGCTGGGAGCGCGGCTACGACGGCATGCGCGCGTACCGGCAGTCCAAGATCGCCCTCGGGCTGTTCGGCCTCGAGCTCGACCGGCGCAGCCGGGCGGGCGGCTGGGGCATCACGAGCAACCTGTCCCACCCCGGCGTCGCACCGACGAGCCTGCTCGCCGCGCGCCCCGAGATGGGCCGCGCCGAGGACACGCGCGAGGTGCGGGTGATCCGCGCCCTGTCCCGTCGCGGTCTCGTGGTCGGCACGGTGGAGACGGCGCAGCTGCCGGCCCTCGTCGCCGCCACCTCCCCCGCCGCCCAGGGCAGCCGGCTGTACGGGCCGGGGGGATTCGGCGGCCTCGGTGGTCTGCCCGCGGAGCAGCCCCTCTGGCGCCCGCTGCGCAGCGCCGAGGACGCCGCGCGCACCTGGGACGTCTCCGTGGCACTGGTGGCCGACCGGAGCGGTCGCGCCGTCCGGCCGTCGTGACGACCGGCCCGGGCGGGACTACCGGAGGCGCACGGGCAGGGTCTCGAAGCCGCGCAGGGTCTGCAGGTCGCGGCGCACCGGGCTCCCGGCCACCCGCAGGCCGGGGAAGCGCTCGGTGAGCACCCGGAGCCCCACCACGCCCTCGAGCCGGGCCAGCCCCGCGCCGAGGCAGTAGTGGACGCCGCCGGAGAACGCGAGGTGCTCGCGGGCGTTCGGGCGGGTGACGTCGAAGCGGGCCGGGCCGGCGAACACCTCGGGATCGCGGTTGGCCGCCCCGAGCAAGAGGGTCACCCGCGCACCGGCCGGCAGCCGGCGCCCGGCCAGCTCGACGTCGCTCCGCGCCGTCCGGCCGGTGATCTGGACGGGGCTGTCGTGGCGCAGCGCCTCCTCGACGGCGCCCGCCCAGCCCTCGGGCGCGGCGCGCAGCGCGTCCCACTGGTCCCGGTGCGCGTCGAGCAGGACGACGGCGTTGCCGAGCAGGTTCACCGTGGTCTCGAACCCGGCGCCGAGCAGCAGCATCACCGTCGCGTGCAGCTCCCGCTCGGACAGCGCCTCCTCCCCCGGCAGCCCGACCAGGCGGCTGACCAGGTCGTCCCCCGGCTCGCGGCGCAGCCGGTCGAAGTGCCCGCGCAGGAACGCGTGCAGCTCGCGCAGCCCGCGCTCGGCGCGCAGGTAGCGGCGCAGCGGCAGCCCGGGGTCCAGCGTGGCCGCGCCGGCCTCGCCCCAGCGCAGGAAGTCCTCCCGCCGGTCGACCGGGACGCCGAGCAGCTCGGCGATGACGAGCACCGGAAGCTGGGCGGCGTAGCGCTCGACCAGGTCGACGACGCCGTCCTCGCAGTCGAGGGCGTCGAGCAGCTCGTGCGCCGTCCGCTCGACCATCGGCTCGAACGCGGCGATGGCCCGCGGCGTGAACGCGCGGCTGACCAGCCGGCGGTAGCGGCTGTGGTCCGGCGGGTCGACGACCAGCATGGACGGCGGTTCGGCGACGCCGGACGCGTCCAGCTCGTCGCCGTGCTCGAGGGCCCAGCGGATCGGGGCGGGCGCGGACGAGCGGTCCCAGCCGACGCCGAAGGCCTCCGAGCGCAGCACCTCCTGCGCCAGGGCGTGCGACGTCGTGACCAGGCCGAGGCTGCTGGAGGTCAGCGGGCCGGCCGCGCGCAGCTGCTCGTAGAGCGCGAAGGGCTGCTCGCGGGTCGCCCGGTCGCGCATGAACCGGCCCACGAGGTCCCCGCGGCGTGCGGCGCGCGTGAGGTAGACCGCGGGCAACCCGTGCCGGACCGCCCAGCGCAGCAGCGTGCGGTGCGACGGCCGGGCGACGGCGACGGCCGGGCGACGGCGACGGCCGGGGGACGGCGGGTGGCGACCGGGGCAGCAGTCACGGCCCGGAGTCTGTCAGCACGCCGACGGCGCCGCCCCCGACGGGGACGGCGCCGTCCGGGAGGGTCACTCGGTGGGCGCGGGAGCCGATCCCGGGTCGCCGTTCCAGTCCTTGCCGGCCTCGTCGGCGTGCTCCGAGTCGCTCGCGGTCTGGTCGGCGACGGTCTGCACCATCTCCTCGTCGGACAGGCCCTCGCCCGCCGCCTGCGTGTTGCTGGTGGGCTCGCTCATCGCGCAGTCTCCTTCGGTCCGCGAACAGGTCCCGCGGTCCCCGTCCCCGGACCCGGCCGGTGGCAAACCAGCGGCCGGGTCACTCGTGCCGCGGGGCGAGCTCGAACCAGACCCGCTTGCCCCCGTCGTGGTCCTCGCTGCCCCACCGGTCGGCGATCGCCTGGACCAGCCGCAGGCCGCGCCCGCGCGGGTGGCCGGTGTCGAGCTCGCGGATGACGGGCTGCACCGAGGAACCGTCGGCCACCGAGATCTGCAGCCAGCCGTCGGCCAGCTGCAGCTCCAGCGTCATGACCGCCTCGGCGCCGACGTGGTCGACGACGTTGGTGACGAGCTCGGTGACCAGCAGCGCGGCGTCGTCGCGGTCGTGCGGCGCGCGCCAGACGCGCAGCAGGTCGACGACGACGTGCCGAGCCACGGGCACGCTGCGCACCCCCGGGGGGAGGTCGACGCTGGCCGTGAAGGTGGACATCGGGTTCCGTTCTGCGCTGGCCTGGATCCTGTCGGGTCGGGGCCCCCACGCCGACGGGGTGGGCTCCGGCGGTCCGGCGCGACGGGTTGCGCGCCATCCGGTGGAGCGTGACTATCCACGCTCGGGATGCCGAGTGCAACCCCTCTTGCGTGTCGTACCCGTTGCATGTCACACGCGTTGCATGCAACATGGGTTCAGATGGATCGTGCGCAACTCGTCGACACAGGAAGAGGTCCCGCCCGCATGGTCGAAGGTCCCTCCGCGCCGGACGAGGCGAGCCGCGCCCTCGCCGACCTGGTCGCCGCGCTCGACGACTGCATCGACCGGCTGCACGCGGCCCGCGAGCGCGCGGACCGGCTGCTGGCCGCGCGCGCGAACGGGACCAGCTGGCTGGATCTCGTCACCACCGAGAGCCGACCGCTCGTGGTGGAGACGGTGAGCACCGTGATGGGCACCCTCGCCCGCGCCGGGAGCGCCTTCCGGCGCGCCGAGGCGCACGCCCTGCAGAGCGAGCAGGTCAGCATCAACCGCATCGCCGCGCTCTTCGGCGTGACCCGCCAGCGCATCTCCGCCCTCCTGCGCGAGCACGCGGAGGAGAAGGCCCGCGAGGACGACGCCGCCGCTCAGCCGGCGAGCGCGTCGATCGCCTTGTAGACCCGCTGCTCGGAGATCGGCCGCGGCGTACCGATGCCCTGCGCGAACAGGCCGACGCGCAGCTCCTCGATCATCCAGCGCACCCGGACCACCGGGTCGTCCGGCGCACCCGTGGCGGGCAGTCGCCGGCGCAGCTGCTCGTACTCCGCGGTGACCGCGGCGACCTGGTCGGTCCAGAGCGCGTCGCGGGCCGCGTTGGCCGGCAGCTTCTCCAGCCGGTGCGCCATGGCCTTCAGGTAGCGGACGACGTCGGGTAGCCGGCGCAGGCCGGTCTCGGTGACGAACCGCCGGTGCAGCAGCCCGCCCATCTGCCGGCGCAGGTCGGCGACGGCCGCCTCCGGCACCCGCCGCTGCGGCGCCGCACCGATCGCGACGGCGACCTCGCGGGCCTGGGTGAGGACCGCCTCGACCCGGCGCACGCCCTCCACCGTGAGCGGCCGCAGCTCGGCCCGCGCCCGCTCGACGAGCGCGGCGAAGGCGGCCGCGTCCCGCGGTGGCCCGCCGCCGGCGGCGACCAGCTCGCCGGCCGCGGCGTCGACGACGTCGGCCACCAGGTCGGGGATCTCGCCGTCGGGGTTGAACTGCAGGGCCAGCCGCGTGCGCGGCGAGAGCCCCTTGACCACGTCGCGGGCCGGCGACCCGGCGGCGAGCACGAGCAGCCGGCGGGCCCCGGCCCAGCCGAGGCGGGTGGCCTCGGCCTCGGTCGACACGACCCGGAGACCGACGGTCGCGCCCTCGTCGACCAGCGCCGGGAACGCCGTCACCTCGTGGGCGCCGCGACGCACCTCGACGGTGTGCGGCAGCGTGCCGAACTCCCACGAGGTCAGCCCGGTGCGCTCCAGCTCCGAGGCCGCCCGCGCCAGGCTGGCCCGGGCCTGCGGCGTGACCTGCGCCTTGAGGGCGGCGAGGTCCTTGCCGGTGGCCAGCGGGCGCTGCGCGTCGTCCAGCACGCGGAACGTGGCGCGCAGGTGGCCCGGCACCTGGTCGGGCTGCCACGCGTCGGGCGGGACGACGACGCCGGCGGCCCGCCGCAGCTCGCGCTCCAGTGCCGGCAGCAGGGGCTCGCCCGGGTCGATGTGCGGCAGCACCGCCCGCACCCGGTCGGGGATGGGCACCAGCGCCCGGCGCACCTGCTTGGGCAGCGTGCGCAGCAGCGCGGTGACCAGCTCCTCGCGCATGCCGGGCACGGTGAACGCCAGCGACTCCCCCGACGTCCGCTCGGCGACGGTGTCCAGCACGCCGATCGGGACGTCGACGGTCACCCCGTCGGTGGCGGTGCCCGGGGCGAAGGCGTAGGCCAGCGGCAGGGTCAGCCCCTGCGTCAGCTGCACGGCGTCGGGGAAGTCCTCGGCGCGCACCTGCCCGGCGGCGGCCGCGTTGGTGAGCATCTCCGGCGTGAACGTGAGCAGGTCGGGCGTCTCCCGGCGGGCGGTCTTCCACCAGCGGTCGAAGTGCCGCGTGGAGACGACGTCGGCGGGGACCCGGGCGTCGTAGAGCTCGAAGAGCGTCTCCTCGTCGACCCGGATGTCGCGGCGGCGGGCCCGCTCCTCCAGCTCGGCGACGCGCTCGATCGCCCGCTGGTTGTCGGCCCAGAACCGGTGGTGCGTCGTCCACTCGCCCTGCACCAGGGCGTGCCGGATGAACAGCTCGCGCGAGACCACCGGGTCGATCGACCCGTACTGGACCCGGCGGCCGACGACGAGCGGGATGCCGTAGAGGGTCACCCGCTCGCTGGCGACGACGGACCCGCGCTTGGCGTCCCACCGCGGCTCGGAGTGCTGGCGCTTGACCAGGTGGGAGGCGAGCCGCTCGACGTCGTCGGGGTCGACGCGGGCGACGGTGCGGGCGAACAGCCGGCTCGTCTCGACGAGCTCGGCGGCCACCACCCAGCGCGGCGGCTTCTTCGCCAGCGGCGTGCCCGGGGCGATGACGAACCGCGTGCCGCGGGCACCGAGGTATTCGCGGACGGGCCGCCGGCCCTGGTTCTTGGCCGGTTCGGCCTGCAGGCCGACGTGCGAGAGCAGGCCCGCCGTCAGCGCGATCGTGATGCCGCGCTCGTCGGGTTCGCCGGCGAGCTCGCCCAGCTGCATGCCGAGCCGCCGCGCCGTCCCCCGCAGCTGGCCGTGCAGGTCCTGCCACTCGCGGATGCGCAGGTAGTGCAGGAACTCGCGCTTCACCGTGCGGCGGAAGGCGCTGCCCGACAGCGCGTCCTGCTGCTCGCCGAGGTACCGCCAGAGGTTGAGCAGCGCGAGGAAGTCGGAGTGCTCGTCGGCGAACCGGGCGTGCGCCTGGTCGGCCGCCTGCTGCGCGTCGGCCGGCCGCTCCCGCGGGTCCTGGATGGTCAGCCCGGCGGCGATGACCAGGGCCTCCTCGAGCACGCCGCGCCGGTCGGCCTCGACGACCATGCGCGCGATCCGCGGGTCCAGCGGCAGCGCGGCGAGCGAGCGGCCCGTCGGCGTCAGCGCGCCCTGGTCGTCCAGCGCCCCGAGCTCCTCGAGCAGGGCGAGGCCGTCGGCGACCGCGCGCCGGTCGGGCGGGTCGACGAAGGGGAACTCGGCGACGTCCCCGAGGTCGAGGGCGGCCATCTGCAGCAGCACCGAGGCGAGGTTGGTGCGCAGGATCTCCGGGTCGGTGAACTCGGGCCGGGCGAGGAAGTCGTCCTCGGTGTAGAGCCGGATCGCGATGCCCGGACCGAGCCGGCCGCAGCGGCCGGAGCGCTGCCGGGCCGAGGCCTGGCTGACCGGCTCGATCGGCAGCCGCTGCACCTTGGTGCGATGGCTGTACCGCGAGATGCGGGCGGTGCCGGGGTCGATGACGTAGCGGATCCCGGGCACGGTGAGCGACGTCTCGGCGACGTTGGTGGACAGCACGATCCGCCGGCCGGTGTGCGGAGCGAAGACCCGGTGCTGCTCGGCCGCCGAAAGCCGGGAGTACAGCGGCACGATCTCGGTGTTCGGCAGGTCCCGCTCGGCCAGCGCGTCCTGGGTGTCGCGGATCTCCCGCTCGCCGGCGAGGAACACCAGGATGTCGCCCGGCCCCTCGGCGACGAGCTCGTCGACCGCGTCGAGGACCGCGCTCACCTGGTCGCGATCGGGGTCGGCCTCCGGGTCGTCGGGGTCCACGACGGGCCGGTAGCGCACCTCCACCGGGTACGTGCGGCCGGTGACCTCGACGATCGGCGCGTCGCCGAAGTGCTTGGCGACGCGCTCGACGTCGATGGTCGCCGAGGTGATGACCAGCTTGAGGTCGGGCCGCCGCGGCAGGATCTGGGCGAGGTAGCCCAGCAGGAAGTCGATGTTGAGGCTCCGCTCGTGGGCCTCATCGAGGATGATCGTGTCGTACTGGCGCAGCAGCCGGTCGCGCGCGATCTCGGCGAGCAGCACGCCGTCGGTCATCAGCTTGACCAGCGTGGAGTCGCCCACCGAGTCGGTGAACCGCATCTTGAAGCCGACGACGTCGCCGACCGGCGAGCCGAGCTCCTCGGCGATCC
Organism: Blastococcus sp. SYSU D00669; assembly: GCF_054050715.1. Lineage (NCBI taxonomy): Bacteria > Bacillati > Actinomycetota > Actinomycetes > Geodermatophilales > Geodermatophilaceae > Blastococcus > Blastococcus sp. SYSU D00669. The sequence continues at coordinate 65,716 of NZ_JBJGZV010000004.1, read as the reverse complement.
GCTCGGCGACGCTGCGGGCGGCGATCCGCCTCGGCTGGGTGTGCCCGATCCGCCCGCGCACGCCCCGGCCGAGCTCCAGGGCGATCTTCGGCAGCTGCGTCGTCTTGCCGGACCCGGTCTCGCCCGCGACGACGACCACCTGCGCGTCCCGCAGCGCGGCCGAGATGTCGTCGCGGCGGGCGCTCACCGGCAGCTCGTCGGGGTAGGTGACGGCCGGGACGGCGGCCCGCCGGCGCGCGATCCGCGCCTCGGCGGTGGCGACGTCGGCGGCGATCCGCTCCCGCTGCCGGGCGCGGGCCTCGGGGTCGCGGGTACGCCGCAGCCCGTCGAGCCGGCGCCGCAGCCGGTGCTCGTCCTCGAGCGTCAGGCCGGCCAGGCGGGAGCGGAGGTCGTCGGACGCCGCGGTGGGGCCGTCGTGCGGGGCGCTCACGGCGGGGTTCCTCCTTCGCTGGTCCGGACCTGCGGGTACCGGACGACGAGCCGGGTACCCGCACCGAGGATCCCACCGTCGCGCACCCGTCCCGCCGTTGCCCGGGTCACAGAATGTGCATGGTGCAACTTATTGCGTGTGCCGTACAACAAGTTGTAGCGTGCACATGTTCCGCCCCTCCGTCGTCCGGAGAACCGTGACCGCCTCCCCACCCCGCCCGTCCGCCGGATCCCGGCCGGACGCCCTGCGCCTGCTCTCCGAGCAGCTGCCCCGGTTCGGCCGGCTCGTGCACGCGCTCAAGGCCCAGCAGGCCGCCGAGGGCCGCGACCGCGCGGCCCTGGTGCTGCTCTTCCCCCTCGTCCGGCTCGGTCCGCTGCGCCAGGGCGCGCTCGCCGAGCTCGTGCACGCCGACCCGTCGACGGTCAGCCGGCACGTGACGACCCTGGTCGAGCGCGGGCTGGTCAGCCGCGTGGCCGACGAGAACGACGGCCGGGCGAGCCGGCTCGTCGTCACCGACGCCGGCCGCGCGCAGCTCGAGCTGCTCCGCCGCGAGCGCGAGGCGCACCTGGAGCAGATCACCGCCGGCTGGAGCGACGCCGACCTGGCCGCGCTCACCACCCTGTTCGGCCGGTTCCTCGACGACCTCACCGCCGGGCTCCCCGGCTTCCCCTGCGGCCCGGGCAGCGTCGCCCCCTCCGCCCCGACCGCCCTTCCCGCTCCGAGGGAGAACGCATGACCACCACCCGACCGAGCTCGGCCGACCGGAGGGACGCCCGCGCCGCAGCCGCCGCACCCGACGCGAGCGGCGTGTTCACCCACCGGCAGATCCTCACGATCCTGTCCGGGCTGATGCTGGGCATGTTCCTGGCCGCGCTGGACCAGACGGTCGTCTCGACCGCGATCCGCACCATCGCCGACGACCTGCAGGGCTACGACCTGCAGGCGTGGGCGACGACGGCGTTCCTCATCACCTCGACGATCGCCACGCCGCTCTACGGCAAGTTGTCCGACATGTACGGCCGGCGGGGCTTCTACCTGTTCGCCATCGCCGTGTTCGTCATCGGCTCGGCCCTCTGCGGCCTGGCCTGGAACATGTACTCCCTCGCCGCGTTCCGCGCCGTGCAGGGCATCGGCGCCGGTGGTCTGATGTCGCTGGCGCTGGCGATCATCGCCGACGTCGTCCCGCCGCGGGAGCGCTCGAAGTACCAGGGCTACTTCATGGCCGTCTGGGGCACCTCGAGCGTGCTCGGCCCGGTCATCGGCGGCTTCCTGGCCGGTCAGGGGTCCATCGTGGGCCTCGAGGGCTGGCGCTGGATCTTCTGGATCAACGTGCCGCTCGGCGTCGTCGCCTTCGCCGTCGTCATGCGGGTGCTGCACCTGCCGCACGAGCGCCGCGAGCACCGCATCGACTGGCCGGGCGCCCTCGCGCTCGTCGTCGCGCTGGTCCCCCTGCTCATCGTCGCCGAGCAGGGGCGCGAGTGGGGCTGGAGCTCCGGCCGGGCGCTGCTCTGCTACGTCGTCGGCGCGGTGGGCCTGGTCGGCTTCGTCGTCGCGGAGCGGATCTACAAGGAGGAGGCGATCCTGCCGCTGCGCATGTTCGCCAACCGGACCTTCTCGGTGAGCAGCGTCGCGAGCATCGTCCTGGGCGCGGGCATGTTCGGCGGCATCCTGCTCCTGCCGCAGTACCTGCAGGTGGTCCACGGCTCCAGCCCGACCGTCGCCGGCCTGCAGATGCTCCCGCTGGTGCTCGGCATCATGACCGGCGCCATGACCTCCGGTCAGACGATCGCGCGGACCGGCAGGTACAAGGCGTTCCCGCTGGTGGGCGTCGTCTTCATGGTCGTCGCGCTGGTCGGCCTGTCCATGGTGGTCGAGGCCGACGCCTCGGTCTGGACGCTGGTGCCGTTCATGCTGCTGCTCGGCCTCGGCCTGGGCTTCAACATGCAGCCGGTCATCCTGGCCGTGCAGAACGCCGTCTCGCCGCGGGAGATCGGCGTGGCGACGTCCTCGGTGACGTTCTTCCGCCAGATGGGCGGCACGATCGGGACGGCGGCGTTCCTCTCGATCATGTTCTCCCGGCTCGGCACCGAGATCCCGGAGCAGATCCGCCAGGCGGCCGCGTCCAGCTCGGAGGCCGCGCAGCAGGCCGCCGCGCTGCAGCAGGCGGGCGCCGACAGCGTCCTGGCCGACACCAGCGCGATCAACGCCTTCCCGGCGCTGGTCACGCCGTTCCGGGTGGGGTTCTCGAACGCCCTCGACCTGGTGTTCCTGGTCGCGGCGGCCGTGGTCGCGGTGGGCTTCTTCGTGCTGTGGTTCCTGCCGCAGCTCGAGCTGCGCAACCAGTCGGGCATCCAGGCGCAGCAGGCCGGGGCCGGTGAGGCCCCGGCGCCCGACGCCGTCCCGCCGGGTGTCGAGCGCACCCCGGGTGAGGAGACGGCCCACGCCGCCGGTGCCGCCGCGCCGACGTCGACCGCCCCACCGTCCGGCCGGCCCAAGGACTGAGCGCCGGCCGAGGGCCCCTTCCCGCAGCGGCGGGGAGGGGCCCTCGGCCTACTGTGGCGGGGTGCGATCGTCGTTGATCCTCTCCGCCCGCGACCTCGACTTCCTGCTGTACGAGTGGCTGGAGGTGGAGACGCTCACCAAGCGGCCGCGGTACGCCGAGCACTCCCGCGAGACGTTCGACGCGGTGCTGGAGCTGGCCGAGCAGATCGCCACCGAGCACTTCGCGCCGCACAACCGCAAGGCCGACGAGAACGAGCCGCGGTTCGTCGACGGCAGAGTCGAGCTCATCCCCGAGGTCGCTCGGGCGCTGGAGGTCTTCGCCGAGGCGGGGCTGATGGCCGGGGAGTTCGACGAGGAGTACGGCGGCATGCAGCTGCCGCACGCCGTCGGCCAGGCCGTCTTCGCCTGGTTCAAGGCGGCCAACGTCGGCACCTCGGCCTACCCGTTCCTCACCATGGCCAACGCCCGCCTGCTCCTCGCCCACGGGTCGCAGCAGCAGAAGGCGACGTTCGTCGCCCCGATGGTCGAGGGCCGCTGGTTCGGCACGATGGCGCTCTCCGAGCCGCAGGCCGGCTCGTCGCTCGCCGACATCACCACCCGGGCCGAGCCGCAGGACGACGGCACCTACCGGCTGTTCGGCAACAAGATGTGGATCTCCGGCGGCGACCACGAGCTGACCGAGAACATCGTCCACCTGGTGCTGGCCAAGATCCCCGGCGGCCCGCCCGGGGTGAAGGGCATCTCGCTGTTCGTCGTCCCGAAGTTCCTCGTGGCCGACGACGGTTCGCTGGGCGAGCGCAACGACGTCGTCCTGGCCGGGCTCAACCACAAGATGGGCTACCGGGGGACGACGAACACGCTGCTCAACTTCGGCGAGGGCGTGCACACGCCGGGCGGGCGGGCCGGCGCGGTCGGCCACCTGGTGGGCGAGCCGCACCGGGGCCTCACCTACATGTTCCACATGATGAACGAGGCGCGGATCGGCGTCGGGATGGGCGCGACCGTGCTCGGCTACACCGGCTACCTGCACGCGCTGGACTACGCGCGGACCCGGACCCAGGGCCGCCCGGTGGCCGCCAAGGACCCCGCCGCCCCCGCGGTGCGGATCGTCGACCACCCCGACGTGCGCCGGATGCTGCTCGCCGCCAAGTCCTACGCCGAGGGCGGGCTGGCGCTGGGCCTGTACTGCGCGCGGCTGGTCGACGAGGAGCAGACCGCCGAGACCGGGGAGGACCGCGCGCGGGCGCACCTGCTGCTCGAGACGCTCACGCCGATCGCCAAGGCGTGGCCCTCGCAGTGGGGGCCGGTCGCCGACGACCTCGCCATCCAGGTGCACGGCGGCTACGGCTACACCCGCGACTACCCGGTCGAGCAGTTCTACCGCGACAACCGGCTCAACCCGATCCACGAGGGGACGAACGGCATCCAGGCCCTCGACCTGCTGGGCCGCAAGGTGGTGGCGCAGGGCGGTGCGGGCCTGCGGCTGCTCACGGAGACGATCTCCGCGACCACCGCCCGGGCGGCCGGGACGGACTGGTCCGGGTTCGCCGCCGACCTCGACACCGCGGTGGCCCGGCTGGGCTCGGTCACGCGGACGCTGTGGGGCACCGGGGACCCGGAGCTCGCGCTGGCCAACGCCAGCGCCTACCTGGAGGCGGCCGGCCACCTGGTCGTCGCGTGGCTGTGGCTGGAGCAGGTCCTGGCCGCCGGGACGTCGTCCGGGGACTTCTACGAGGGGAAGCGGGCCGCGGCGCGGTACTTCCACCGCTGGGAGCTCCCGCGGGTGCACGTGCAGCTGGACCTGCTGGAGTCGCTGGACCGCACGGTCCTGGACACCGACGAACGCTGGCTGTGAGGACGGCGCTGCCCCGCCCCGGCGAGGGGGACGGGGCAGCGGGGCCCTCCTGTCAGGCTGCCTGGGCGACGCCCACCGGCTCGGCGGCGGGCGCGGTCCTCGCGGCGGCCCGCTGCTCGCGCTCGTAGCGCGCGGTCGAGCGGGTGCCCATCGCGATCACCAGGGCGGTCAGCACGAGGAACCCGATCAGGCTCACGGCCGGCCACAGCAACATCGGTTCTCCCCCACATCGGCGGTCGCGGCCACCCGGCTGGCGCCTGGGCGGCACGTTCTCGTGATGAGCTTCTTCCCCGGAACCCATCGGTCCCAATCGTCGGAACCTAAATCGCCCGTCCGGGTGTGACGACCGTCATCCCTGCCGACCCCCGGTCGGCGGCGCGGCTCCGCGCGGCTGCGTGGTCTCATCCTGGGGTGTCCCCCCGCGCCGTGGCAGCACCCGGGCCCGGCGCGTCGCCCCCCTCGCGGACCCCTCGGCCGCTGCTCCTCGTCCTCACCCTCGCCGCCGGCGTCACCACCCTCTCGCTCCTGCAGAGCCTCGTCGTGCCGGTGCTGCCGGCCGTCGCCGCTCAGCTAGGGGTGTCGGCAGGCGCGGCCGGCTGGGTGCTCACCGCCAACCTGCTCGCCGCCGCCGTCCTGACGCCGGTGCTCGGCCGGCTCGGCGACCTCTTCGGGGAGCGCCGGGTGGTGCTCGGCATCCTCACCGCCGTCACCCTGGGCACGCTGCTCGCCGCGGCCACCTCCTCGCTGCCGCTGCTGCTGGTGGCGCGCGTGCTGCAGGGCTCCTCCTACGGGCTGTTCCCGCTGTCGATCAGCGTGCTGCGCCGCGAGCTGCCGAAGGAGCGGCTGGGCGTCGCGATGTCGGTGGTCAGCAGCACCCTCGCGGTCGGTGGCGTGGCCGGGCTGGTGGCGACGGCGCTGCTCACCGGCGACGCCGGCAACTACCACCGCTCGTTCTGGCTCGGCCTCGCCGTCTGCGTCCTGGCGCTGGCGCTGGCCGCGTGGGTGCTGCCGGCGCGGCCGCCGACCGGGTCGGGGCGGGTCGACTGGTGGGGCGCGGTGCTGCTGGGCCTGGGGCTCGTGCTGTTCCTGCTGCCCCTGTCGCGGGCCGAGCAGTGGGGCTGGGCCTCCCCCGCCGTCCTCGGCTGCCTCGCCGGCGCCGTCGTCGTCCTGACCGGCTGGGTGGTGCTGCAGCGCCGCCTCGCCGAGCCGCTGGTGCGCCCGGCGCTGCTCACCGACCGGCGGATGGTGCTGCCCAACATCGCCGGTCTGCTGACCGGGGTCTGCATCTTCACCTCGTTCCTCGGCGTCCTCCAGTACGTGCAGACGCCGCCCGCGGTGGCCGGCTACGGCTTCGGCGCGAGCGTCCTCGAGGCGGCCGTGGTCTACCTCCTCCCGGGCGGGATCGCGGGGATCGTCGTCGCCCCGCTGGCCGGGCGGGTGGTCAGCCGCGTCGGCGCACTGCCGACGCTGCTCACCGGCGCGGTCTCCGGGATCGCCGGCTTCGCGGTGCTGGCGCTGTTCCGCGGGGCGCCGTGGCTGTTCGTCCTCGCGGGGCTGCTCACCCAGCTGTCGGTCACCGTCGCCTACGCGGCGCTGCCGGCGCTGGTCGTGCACGCCGTCCGCCCCGACGAGACCGGGGTGGCCAACGCGGTCAACTCCATCGCCCGCTCCAGCGGTCAGGCGCTGGGCAGCACCGTCGCCGTCGCCCTGCTCGCCGCGGGGCTCGACCCCGCGACCGGGCTGCCGCGGGAGTCGGCGTACGCGTGGATCGGCGCGGTCGGCCTGGCCTGCTGCGGCGGGGTGGCGCTGGTGAGCGCGCTCGGCTGGCGGTCGGAGCGGCGCGGACCGGACGAGCTCGCCGACGTCGAGGAGGCCACGGCCGGTGCCGGCGAGTGGTCGCCGGTCTCCGGCCTGCGCTGACCTGCACCTGCGCTGACCTGGACGGAAGCGCCCGGCGCGCGGGCCGTGGCATGGAACCGGACCGTCCGGGGCACCCACGGGAGGATCGTTCCCGAGACCGGAGGACCCCCATGGCCCGAGCCACCGGCTCCAGCAGCACCAAGCACGAGACGCAGTTCTCCGGCAACCGCACCGCCGACCCCGCACCCGAGGTCGACGAGATCAGCGGTACCCGCGCCGACTACGCGCCGGAGGGCGCTGAGCGCAAGACGTCGTTCTTCGCGACCCTGAAGCGCACGGTCAAGGAGTTCAGCGAGGACAACCTGACCGACTGGGCGGCAGCGCTCACCTACTACGGCGTGCTGGCGCTCTTCCCGGCTCTGCTGGCGATGCTGTCGATCATCGGGCTGGTCGCCGAGCCGCAGCAGATCACCGACGCGATCACCGCGGTGATCCCCGGCGCCGCCGCCGACACCATCCAGCCGGTGGTGGAGCAGATCGCCGGGAGCACCGCAGCAGGGTTCGGCCTGATCATCGGTGTCGCCCTGGCGATCTGGTCGGCGTCGGGTTACGTCGGCGCGTTCACCCGCGCGGCCAACGTCGTCTACGAGACGCCCGAAGGCCGCAAGATCTGGAAGCTCAAGCCCCTGCAGCTGCTCATCACGCTGATCGGTGTCCTGTTCGCGGCCGTGATCGTCGCCATGGTCGCGCTGAGCGGCCCGGTGGTCGACGCGATCGGCGGGGCGCTCGGCCTGGGCGAGACCGCGCTCACCGTCTGGAACGTCGCCAAGTGGCCGGTGATCGTCGTGCTGGTCGCCCTGATGATCGCCGTCCTGTACTACTCGACGCCGAACGTCAAGTTGCGCGGATTCAAGTGGGTGAGCCCCGGAGCCGGCGTCGCGCTGCTCGTCTGGGCGGTCGCCTCGGCGCTGTTCGCCTTCTACGTGGCGAACTTCGGCAGCTACAACAAGACCTACGGCGCCCTCGCCGGCGTGATCATCTTCCTGATCTGGTTCTGGCTGACCAACGTCGCAGTGCTCTTCGGCATCGAGCTCGACGCCGAGATCGAGCGCAACCGCGAGATCAAGGAGGGCGTGCCGAGGGCGGAGAAGGAGATCCAGCTCGACGCCCGCGCGGAGCCCAAGCCCAGGCAGACGACCTAGTCGCGGGTGAGCACGCGTCAGGCGCCCCCTCCCCGGCGGGAACGGGCGCCTGACGCGTGTCCGGGGTCGGTTCAGCGGGCGGTCGGCGGCCGGTCACCCGCGCGCGCCGCGGGGATGCGCTCCACCAGGCCGGCCAGCGCCGCCAGTCCACGGCTCGCGCCGCGCGCGACCCGCCCGAGCGGCTCGGGGACGCGCCGCGCGCCCGCGTCGACGACGTCACGGGTGCGGTCGAGCAGCGACAGCGGCAGCGCCGACAGCGCGTTGCCGGGCGGACGGCGGGACACCGTGGGGTGCGCCCGGGTCGGCGAGACCCGGCGCACCAGCTCCCACTGCCGCCCGATGCGGCGCAGCTCCTCGACGGAGAGCGCCTCCTGCAGGCGGGGCAGGAGCACGTCCTCCTCGTCGCGCACGTCCTCGCGCAGCACCTCGACCAGGCGGGCCACCCGCGCCGGCCGGCGCGGGTCGTCCCGGCCGTCCCGCTCCAGCGCGCTGACGAGCTCGTTGACCTCCTGGTGCTCCCGCTCGATCCGCAGGGTGAGCTCGTCGCCGTCCGGCAGGACCCGGCGCACGACCGGCCAGATCACGGTCTCCTCGGCGAACGCGTGGCTGAAGACCAGCCGGTCGACCCGGGTGAGCACCTCCTCCTGCGCGGTGCCGGTCGTGCCGTCGAGCTCGTGCAGCAGGCGGTCGAGCTCCTCGTGGTCGGCGCGCTGGCGGGCGAGCACGCTGCCGGGCCCGCCGAGCTCCTCGACGGTCTGGCCGGACAGTGATCGGGGCACGGGTACTCCTCAGGATCCGGAACGATGCCGCCCGGGTGTGCCCGTGCCCGCGCCGGGGCATGCCCGTCCCATGGACTCGATCGGCACGTCGGACTTCTACGACCTGGCGGGTCTGCTCGACGACGAGGGGCGCGAGCTCCTGCAGCGGGTCCGCACGTTCATGAACGAGCAGGTCGAGCCCTGCATCAACGAGTGGTGGACGCGCGGGAAGTTCCCGCTGCACCTCATCCCCGACATGGCGCAGCTGGGCATCGCGGGCACGCCCTACTCCGGCTACGGGTGCCCCGGCCGGTCGTTCCTGACCGACGGCATGGTCGCGATGGAGCTCTCCCGGGGCGACCCGTCGGTGGCCACCTTCTACGGCGTCCACAGCGGGCTGGCCATGGGGACCATCTACCTCTGCGGCTCCGAGGAGCAGAAGCAGCGCTGGCTGCCGCCCATGGCCCGCATGGAGCTGATCGGCGCCTTCGGCCTGACCGAGCCGCAGTCCGGCTCCGACGTCGCGCGCGGGCTGAAGACCACCTGCCGGCGGGACGGCGACGGGTGGGTGCTGAACGGGCACAAGAAGTGGATCGGCAACGCCAGCTTCGCCGACCTGGTGGTCATCTGGGCCCGCGACGAGGAGACCGACCGGGTGCTCGGCTTCGTCGTCGAGAAGGACACGCCCGGCTTCACCACGGTGGACCTCGAGGACAAGATCGCCCTGCGGGCGGTGCAGAACGCGCTCATCACGCTCGACGGCGTGCACGTGCCCGAGGAGAACCGGCTGCAGGAGGCGCACAGCTTCCGCGACACCGCCGACGTGCTGCGGATGACCCGGGCCAGCGTGGCCTGGTCGGCGGTGGGCTGCGCCCGCGGCGCCTACGAGCACGCGCTGCAGTACGCCGGCGAGCGCACCCAGTTCGGCCGGCCGATCGCGGAGTTCCAGCTGGTGCAGGACCTGCTGGTGCGGATGCTGGGCAACATCACCGCCTCGGCGACGATGTGCACCCGCGTCTCGCAGCTGCAGGACGAGGGCCGGCTGGCCGACGAGCACGCCTCGCTGGCCAAGATGTTCAGCACCATGCGCATGCGGGAGACCGTCGGCTGGGCCCGCGAGCTGATGGGCGGCAACGGGATCCTGCTGGAGAACCACGTCGGCCGGTACGTCGCCGACGCGGAGGCGATCTACTCCTACGAGGGCACCCGCGAGGTCAACGGCCTCATCGTCGGCCGCGCGATCACCGGCAAGGGGGCCATCGTCTAGAGGAACCGGATGGAACGGCCCCCGTGCAGGGGCCCGCCGCGAGCCTGCGAGCGGTGGGGGGCACGGGGGTCCTCCTATTGGCGGCTCCACCACTCGGCGGCGGCCTGCTCGGGCGTGCGGCCGCGGATCTCCACGGCGCGGTTGAGGTCGACCAGCTCCTGGGTGGTCAGCCGCGCGCTGGTCGAGTCCAGCGCCTCCCGCAGCCGGTCGCCCCAGCGGTCCAGGACGGCGGTGCGCACCAGCGGGACGACGTTCTCGTGCGGCTGCAGGCCCCGGTCGTCGAGCAGCAGGAGCACGGGGGCGGTGCCCAGGCGGGCGTCGGTCGTCTCGAGGAGGCCCACGTCGATCTCGCCCGCCAGCAGCGCCTCCACGGTGGCGCCGCGCGAGGGCATGCTCAGCACGTCGCCGAACCGCAGCCCGTAGACCTCCTCCAGGCCGGGCAGGCACAGCGGGCGGTCCGGGCACTCGGGCGGCCCCCCGAAGACGAGGTCGGGGGCGAGCGGCACCAGCTCCGAGAGCCGACCCACCTGGTGCTCGGCGGCGAACGCGGTGGTGACGGCGAAGCCGTTCTGGTCCTCGGCGGGCGCCGCGGCGAGCACGGTGACCCCGCGGTCGACCAGGATCAGCGACAGGGTGCCGTGCAGCTCCGCCACCGACCGCCGCGCGACGGCGTCGCCCCCGCCGAGGAAGGTGACCGCCGTGCCGAGGTAGTCGATGACGACGTCGACGACCCCCTGCTCCAGCGCCGGCTCGACCACCTCGCGCGTGCCCAGCCCCGGCTCCACGGCCACCGGCAGCCCGGCCCGCCGCAGCGCCTCGGCGTAGACGGCGACCAGCACCTGGTTCTCGGCGAAGTCGTAGGCGGTGAACCGGATCGTGCCCTCGGGCAGCGGGGGTGCCGACGGCGTCTCGGCGCCGCAGGCGACCAGGGCCGCCAGCACGACGGGGAGGACGGCGGTGCGCCACCGGGACCATCGCACGGGCGGCCTCCTCCCCGGCCCCCCGCTCGGGGGCAGGCTAGCGGCCGCGAGGCGCAAAGGGGTGGTCCCGGCACCCGGTGGGAGAGGAGCATCCCTCGGCATGGCGTCGCCGCCGCAGGCCGTGCCCGCGACGGTGCCGGCCCCGCGGCAGGCACCGCTGGAGCTGCGCCGTGTGCGCCGCCGGCGGCGCCCCTCCGGTGAGCCGCCGCCGCTGCCGCACCAGCTGCACGCGTCGGGCAAGTGGTGGCTGGCCGCCTCGGCCGGCGTCGTCGTGGCCTGGGTCGTGGTGTGGGCGACCGACAGCGTCGCGCTGTTCGACCTGCTCGACACCCGCATCCTGCAGGGCCTGGCCGCCGTCCGGACGCCCGCGCTGACCGAGGTCGCCGAGGTCGCCGGGGTGCTGGCCAGCGGGCCGGCGCTGCAGGTGCTGTGGCTGGCCAACCTGCTCGTCCTGGTCGCGGTCCGCCGGTGGCGGCACCTGTTCGTCTGGGTGGGCGTCGGTCTGGTCGTCGTCAACGTGGCGGCGAGCATGGCCGCCACGCTGCAGCGGCCCCGGCCCTTCGAGGTCGAGATCCTCGGCCGCTGGGCCGGCTTCTCCATGCCCTCGCTGCCGATGACCGTGCTGGCCACGTTCCTCATCAGCACCCTCTACGCGCACGTGCCGGCCGGGCGCTACCGCACGATCGGCAAGTGGGTGGCGTGCGCGCTGCTGGTGGTCACCGGGCTCTCCCGGGTCTACCTCGCCCAGGACCACCCCACCGACGTCGTCGCCGGCGTCATCCTCGGCGTCGCCGTCCCCCTGGCCGCCTTCCGGCTGCTCACGCCCAACGACGTGTACCCCGTGCGCTACCGGCGCGGCCGCGCCGCGCACCTGGACGTGACCGGCGTCCGCGGCCAGGCGATCGTGCGCGCCCTGCAGGACCAGCTCGGCCTGCTCGTCACCTCGGTCAAGCCGTTCGGGCTGTCCGGGTCGGGCGGGTCGACGCCCCTGAAGATCGGCGTGAAGTCCGGCGACGGGGACGGCGAGAGCTGGGTCTTCGGCAAGCTCTACGCGGCCACCCACGTGCGCTCCGACCGCTGGTACAAGCTCGGCCGCACCCTCCTCTACGGCCGGCTGGAGGACGAGCAGCCGTACCACAGCGTCCGCCGGCTGGTGCAGTACGAGGACTACGTCCTGCGCCTGCTCGACGACGCCGGGCTGCCGGTCGGCCGCCCGCTGGGCATCGTCGAGATCACCCCGGAACGCGAGTACCTGCTGGTCAACGAGTTCATCCCCGGGGCGGAGATCGGCGAGTCGGAGGTCGACGAGGCGGTCATCGACGAGGGGCTGGCGATCGTCCGCCGCATGTGGGAGGTCGGGGTCGCGCACCGCGACATCAAGCCGGCCAACCTGCTCGTGCGCGACGGGCACCTGGTGGTGATCGACACCGCTTTCGCCGAGGTCCGGCCGAGCCCGTGGCGGCAGGCGGTCGACCTGGCCAACATGATGCTGGTCCTGGCCCTGCGCACCGACGCCGAGACGGTGTACCGGCGGGCCACCCTGCAGTTCAGCACCGAGGAGATCGCCGAGGCGTTCGCCGCCACCCGCGGGCTGACCATGCCGACCCAGCTGCGGCGGATGATCCGTCAGCAGGGGAAGGACCTGCACGCGCAGTTCCTCGAGCTGCTGCCCTACCGGCTGCCGCCGGTGCGCATCCAGCGGTGGAGCTGGCGCCGCGTGGCCCTGACCGTCGCCACGCTGGCCACCCTGCTGCTCGCCTGCGCGATCGCCGCGCCCATCATCTTCGGGGCGCCGCTGTGAGCCGCCGCGTCGCCGGCCTGGTGCTCGCCGCGCTGACGACGACCGCCGCGGTCGCCTGCGCCAGCGAGACCACCGCCGTCACCGACCCGCCGCTGTGCTCCAGCGACGACGACGGCGCCGGCAACGGCGTGGTCCTGATGGCGCAGTCGGTGCCGACGGCGGAGTGGGTCCCCTGCGTGCGCGCCGCGCTCCCGCTCGGCTGGGGCTTCCACCACCTCCAGGCCCGCAACGGGGTGGCGCGGTTCTGGCTGAACTCCGACCGCGACGGGCAGAAGGCCGTGGAGGTCCGGCTGGAGCCGTCCTGCGACACGATCGGCGCCACCCCGGTGCCCAGCGACCGGGAGGGCATGCAGCGGCTGGAGCGGGTCGCCCAGATGGCGCCGACCTACGCCGGCGAGCGCTTCTACCTGTTCGACGGCGGCTGCCTCACGTTCGCCTTCTCGTTGGACGGGGGCAGCCCCGGTGAGGGGCTGGCGCTGGTCTCGCAGGTGGTCGGCGTGATCGCCCGCGAGGACCTGCAGGAGCAGGTGCGCGAGGAGAGCGGCGGGCGGCTCGATCTCGACCCGACGGGCGCGCCGTGACCGCCGTCGCCAGCCCGCCGCGCCCGGCCAAGCCGCTGTGGCGGCGGTTGATCGGGCCGGTGTTCTCGCTGGTCCTCGTGGTCGCCGTCTTCGTCTGGTTCCTGCCGCAGTTCACCAGCCTCTCCGACGTCTGGGCGTCGGTGGCCGCGATGAGCGGGTGGCAGCTGGTCGTGCTGGGGATCGCGGCGGTCTGGAACCTCGCGACCTACCAGTTCGTGATGGTCACGAGCATGCCCGGGCTGACCCTGCGGCAGGCCCTCGTCTCCACCCAGACGACGACGGCGGTGTCGAACGTCCTGGTCGGCGGCGCGGCCATCTCGCTCGGCCTGACCTACGCGATGAACTCCTCGTGGGGCTTCTCCCGCTCGCGGACGTCGGTCTCGCTGCTCACGTCGGGGCTGTGGAACAACTTCGCCAAGCTCGGCATGCCGGTGTTCGCGCTGGCCGCGCTCGCGTTCTCCGGGTCGCCCACCGCGGGCCGGCTGCTCGGGGGCGTCCTCGGCCTGGCCGGCCTGGCCGGCGCCGCCGTCGTCCTGTGGCTGGCGCTGCGCAGCCGGGAGAGCGCCGCCGGTCTGGGCCGGTGGCTGGCCCGGGTCGTCTCCGCCGTCCTCCGCCCCCTGCGCAAGGGGCCGGTCGGCGGGTGGGACGACGCGCTGACCAAGTTCCGCGACCGCACGGTGCTGCTGCTGCGGGCCCGCTGGCACTGGCTGACCCTGACCACGGTTGTGAGCCACCTGTCGCTGTTCCTGGTGCTGCTGCTCGCCCTGCGGTTCTGCGGGGTCTCCGCCGACCAGGTCGGCTGGGCCGAGGCGCTGGCGGTCTTCGCCTTCGCCCGGCTGCTCACCGCCGTCCCGTTCACGCCCGGCGGGCTCGGGGTGATCGAGCTGGCGCTGATCACCGGCCTGTCCGCCGCCGGCGGCGCGCGGTCGGCGGTGGCCGCCGCCGTGCTGGTCTTCCGCGCCCTGACCTACGTGCTGCCGATCCCGCTCGGCGTCGTCACGTACGTGTTCTGGCAGCGCAACCGGTCCTGGCGGCGGGCACCGAACACGGCGCCGCGCACCGCGCTCGTGCCGGAATCGGTCTGACCTGCCGGACCCGCAGCGCTGTGGTTCAGTGGCTGGGGTCACACGAGCAGCAGGGGGACCGCCATGACGCAGGTCGCGCCACGGGAGCGCGCCGGCCGGGGCGCCGGGGGTCGGGCCGACGGCCGGGCCCGCGCCGGCACCACCGACGCGACGACGACGGAGGGCCGCGAGGCCGCGGCGACCGCGCCGGAGAGGTCGGAGAAGTCCGCGCAGAAGCCCGTCGCGCCGCCCGACGCCCCCACCGAGGCCACCGAGGCCGTCACCGGCCTCGACATGGTGCTGGTCGACGGCGCCCGCGGGCCGCTGCGCCGCTTCGTCCCCCCGGCGCGGACGACGCTGTCCTTCGCCCGGGCGCTGGCCGGCAAGCCCGACGTCGTCGGCAAGCGGGCCCGCTACCTCGTCCGCGAGCTCGGCCGCATCGGCGTCGGGCGGTCGGAGGTCGCGCCGCACCCCAAGGACAAGCGCTTCGCCGACCCGGCGTGGAGCGGCAACCCGCTGCTGCAGCGGGTCATGCAGGCGCACATCGCCACCGCCCAGACCGCCGCCAAGCTGGTCGACGACGCCGACCTCGGCTGGCAGGACGAGGAGCGGATCCGCTTCACCCTGACCAACGTCGTCGACGCCCTGGCGCCCAGCAACACCCCCCTCAACCCGCTGCTGTGGAAGGCGGTCATCGACACCGGCGGCAAGAACGCCGTGCGCGGGGCCCGCCGCATGCTGCGCGACCTGGTCGCCCCGCCGAGGGTGCCCTCGATGGTGGAGCCGGACGCGTTCACCGTCGGCGAGGACCTCGCCGTCACCCCCGGCGCCGTGGTGTTCCGCAGCGACGTCTTCGAGCTGATCCAGTACCGGCCGGTCACCGAGCAGGTCCGCGAGGTGCCGCTGGTGATGGTGCCGCCGACGATCAACAAGTACTACATCGCCGACCTCGCCCCCGGCCGCAGCATCGTCGAGCACTACGTCGGCGCCGGCCAGCAGGT
The DNA here is from genome assembly GCF_054050715.1 of Blastococcus sp. SYSU D00669. Taxonomy (NCBI): domain Bacteria; kingdom Bacillati; phylum Actinomycetota; class Actinomycetes; order Geodermatophilales; family Geodermatophilaceae; genus Blastococcus; species Blastococcus sp. SYSU D00669. The sequence goes on along the minus strand of NZ_JBJGZV010000004.1, from coordinate 50,415 downwards.
CTTCATGATCTCGTGGCGCAACCCCGACGAGCGGCACGCCGACTGGGGGCTGGACACCTACGGGCAGGCGATCCTCGACGCGATGGACGCCGTCGAGCGGGTCACGGGCAGCCGGCGGGTGGCCCTGCAGGCGTTCTGCTCCGGCGGCATCATCACCGCGATGCTGCTGGCCCACCTGGCCGCCACCGGCCGCCAGGACCGGATCGCGGCCGCCAGCTTCGCCGTCACCGTCCTCGACTGGGCGCGGGCGGGTACCGTCGGCGCGCTCATGGACCCCGAGGCCGTCCGCGAGGCCGTCGAGAAGTCGCGGAAGAAGGGCTACCTCGACGGCGCCGCGCTGGCCGAGGTGTTCGCCTGGCTGCGCCCGAACGACCTGGTGTGGAACTACTGGGTCAACAACTACCTGCAGGGCAAGCCGCCGGCCGCCTTCGACATCCTCTACTGGAACGCCGACACCACCCGGATGAGCGCGGCGCTGCACAAGGACTTCATCGAACTGGCCATCGCCAACGCGCTGACCGAGCCCGGCGCCACCACGATGCTCGGCACCCCGGTCGACCTCTCCGCCGTCGACGTCGACACCTACGTCACCGCGGGCGTCGCCGACCACCTCTGCCCCTGGCAGGCCTGCTACCGGACGACGCAGCTGCTCGGCGGCGAGAGCCGGTTCGTCCTCTCCACCAACGGCCACATCGCCTCGCTGGTCAACCCGCCCACCAACCCGAAGTCCACCTTCCAGGTCGCCGGTTCGACCCCGCCGGACCCCGACGAGTGGCTGCAGCGGGCCGAGACGGTCAAGGGCTCGTGGTGGCCGGACTTCGCGAGCTGGCTGGGCGAGCGCTCCGGGGAGCAGATCCCCGCACCGGACCGCCTCGGGGGCGACCTCGAGGTCCTCGCCGACGCCCCGGGGACCTATGTCTTCGACAAGTAGCCGGCCGGCCGGCCACCCACCCGAGCGGGTACGCACCCTCACCGCGGGCGGCCGCACGCTGCGGGTGGCCGTGCGCCCCGGCACCGCCGCCGACGTGCCGCCCCTGCTGCTCATGAACGGCATCGGCGCCAGCCTCGAGGTGCTGCAGCCCTTCGTCGACGCCGTCGACCGGCGGCGGACCGTGATCCGCTTCGACGTCCCCGGTGTCGGCGGATCGCCGCGGCCGGTCGTGCCGTACGTGCTGGCCACGTTCACGCCGGTGGTCGCCGCGATGCTGTCCGAGCTCGGCCACGACGACGAGGTCGACGTCCTCGGCCTGTCCTGGGGCGGCGGCCTGGCGCAGCACTTCGCCATCCAGCACCGCCGCCGGGTGCGCCGGCTGGTGCTGGCGGCGACCGGCACCGGCACGCTCATGGTGCCGGGCCACCCCCGGGTCCTGGCGCGGATGCTCACCCCGCGGCGGCACCGCGACCCGGACTACGCGCGGTCGATCGCCGGTGAGCTCTACGGCGGCAGCGTGCGCACCGACCCCGAGCGGGCCGCGCGGGCGCTGCACGCGGCGACCCGGCTGGGCCCCAAGCGGGGCTACTACTACCAGCTGGCCGCGGGCGCCGGCTGGAGCAGCCTGCCGTTCCTGGGGCTGATCAAGCAGCCCACGCTGGTGGTGGCCGGCGACGACGACCCGATCATCCCGTCGATCAACGCCCGCCTGATGGCCCGGCTCATCCCCGACGGCCGGCTGCACCTCTACCGCGGTGGCCACCTGGCGCTGATCACCGAGGCGCGCACCCTGGCGCCGGTGATCGACGACTTCCTCGACTCCTGACCTAGAGCCCGCAGGCGGCGCCGCCCTGGACGAAGCCCTGGCGGAAGTAGTCGACGAGCTCGAAGCCGGACAGCCCCGCGTCGGGCAGCACGCTGCGCATCGTGGCGTACTGCAGCAGGACGACGGCGGCCTCGTCGACGTCCCCCGGCGAGATGGTCACCGGTGCGCCGTCGACGGTGCCCAGCGACAGCTCGCGGGCGTACCAGCCGGCGGCGCAGACGACGCTGGTGACGGCGTCGGGGTCGTCGGTGGACAGCCCCCGCTGCGCGCGCACGGCCAGGCCGTAGGGCAGCGCCAGGAGGGTGTCGACGGCGAAGTCGCCCACCTCGTCGTGCGCCGGCTCGAGGAGGTCGGTCGTGTCGTAGCGCACCGAGCCGTCCTCGGCGCAGTACTGCAGGTCGAGCTCCTCCCCCTGGCCGCTGCAGACCATCCCGTCGCCGTCGGCGGCGCGCAGCTCGGGGGGCGCGAACTCCCCGCCGAGGGCGGGGGTGCTCTCGAAGCCCACGGCGAAGGCCTGCTGCCAGAAGAGGGTGAGGGTCTCGTCGACGGAGTCGAGGCTCTCGTCGAAGGGGAGGTTGCCCATGTTCGCCTCCTCCGTGCCCTCGTCGAACTCGTCCTGGGTGTAGAAGCGCGTCGAGTCGAACGCCGCGCAGGCGGCCGCCCCGTCGGCGTAGCCCTCCTGGAACGCCGAGAGCTGGTCGAACAGCGAGCCGTGCGCCCCGTCCTCCTCCTCCGAGGTGCCCGCGGGGTCACCGAAGTACAGGTAGCCGAGCAGGTAGGGGTCCAGCGCCGGGGCGCGCACCGTGAAGTGCCGCGAGTTGCCGTCGACGACCCAGCGCGTCCAGGCGCCGGCGAAGCACTCGGCCTGGGTCTCGATGACGATCGACTCCTCGTCGATGCCGGCGTGACCCTGCACCGCGTGCCCCATCTCGTGGGCCATGATCTCGGCGATCACGAACGGCCCGTACTCCTCGGCGAGGTCGGCCATCCAGGCCCGGTCGTAGAAGATCGCGTCGTCCGGCGGGCAGTAGAAGGCGTTGCCGGCGAGCTCCCCGACGTCCCGGTCGAAGCAGCCGCTGTCGGGCAGCTCGTCGTCGCCGGTCTCGGCGGGGTCGATCGACCAGAAACCACCCTCGACCGTGCCGAACTCCTCGCCGAACACCTGGGGGAAGACCTCGTCCCAGAAGGCGAGGACGTCGGCCAGGGAGTTGCGGGCGATCCGGTCGGTCTCGCCGTCGCCGGCCAGGCCGACGGTCAGCTCCGCGTCGCTGACGTCGGTCCGCAGTCCGTTCTCGGGTGCCGCGGCGCCGACCACGGTGGAGGTGCAGCCGGTGAGCAGGACGGCGCCGAGCAGGGCCGTGCAGAGCCGGGACAGCGGGGCGGGCATCGGTTCCCTCTGATCGGGCGGACCCGGAGGGCGGTCCGTCTCGACGCTGGAAGCTGCCTGCTCGCGCCGCCGTCGTCAATGACCTGGGCCCCGGTACGGTCCGCCGGGTGTCGGGAGCCCCGCTGGTCCGCCGGTCCGCCCTGCTCGTGGTCGCCGTCCTGGCCGTGCTGCTCGGCGGCGCGACGTCGGCACGGGCGCACACCGAGCTGGCCGCCTCGACCCCGGCCGACGGCAGCACGGTGACCGGGCCGCTGCCCGCCGTGGAGCTGACGTTCAGCGGGGCGGTGCTGACCCGGCAGGTCACCGTGCGCGGCCCGGACGGCGCCGACGTCACGACCGGCCCGGCGAGCGTGGCGGGCGCGGTGGTCACCCAGCCCGTGGCGCTGGGCGGAGCCGGCAGCTACACGGTCGACTACGGGGTGGCCTCCTCCGACGGGCACGACGTCGACGGGTCGCTGACCTTCACCTACGCGCCGCCCGCCACGTCCGTCGCACCGTCGCCGACGCCGGAACCGATGCCGGAACCCGCGGCGCCTTCGCCGGCCGCGCCGAGCGAGGCGGCCGCCGAGAGCGAGGCCGGCGGGCTGCCGGTCTGGCTGCTGGTCGGCGGCACGGCGGTCCTGGTCGGCGTCGTCTTCCTCATCCCGTGGCGGCGCCGGTCGCGGCGCCGAGCGGGCGGGTCCCGATGACGACGGTGGCCTCGTCGTCCTCGTCGGCGACGACCCGGGCGGTCAGCCCGCCGGCGGCGAGCACCGCCACCGCCGCGGGCGCCTGGTCCGCGCCGGTCTCGGTGAGCAGCGACCCGCCCGGCGCCAGCCAGCCCGCCGCGTCGGCAGCGACCCGCCGCAGGACGTCGAGCCCGTCGCCGCCGCCGTCGAGCGCGACCGGTGCCTCGTGCAGCCGCGCCTCGGCCGGCATCAGGGGCAGCGCGGCGGTGGGCACGTAGGGGACGTTGGCCAGCAGCACGTCGACCCGGCCGCGCAGCTCGGCGGGGAGCGGGGCGAACAGGTCCCCCTCGAACACCCGCCCCCCGGTGGGCTCGACGTTGCGGCGGGCGCAGGCGACCGCGGCCGGGTCGACGTCGGCGGCCACCAGCTCGACGCCGGGCCGGGCGGCGGATACGGCGAGCCCGAGCGCCCCGGAGCCGCAGCACAGGTCGAGGACGACGGCGGACGGCGGGGTGAGCGCCACCGCCCGGTCGACGAGGAACTCGGTGCGCCGGCGCGGGACGAAGACCCCGGGCGCCACCGCGATGCGCAGGCCGCGGAACTCCGCCCAGCCGAGCACGTGCTCCAGGGGCTCGCCCGCGACCCGGCGGGCGACGAGGGCCGCGAGCCGGGCGTCGGTGGCCGCCTCGGCCCGGAGCAGCGCGGCCTCCTCCTCGGCGAACACGCAGCCGGCCGCGCGCAGCTGCTCGACGACCGTCACGGGGCCAACCTAGGTCGCGGGACGCCACCGGGTGACGGACCGGAGCGGTGTCCGGCCGGCGCGACACCGCTCCGATCCGACACCGGGCGCCCTCCGCGGCGGCCTAGGAGGCGGCGCCCGCCGCCTGCCGCAGCAGCGCCCCGGCGTCCGACGCCGGCATCGGCCGGTGCAGCAGGTAGCCCTGGGCGTGGTCGCAGTCCTGCGCGCGCAGCGCCGCCAGCTGCGCCGGCTCCTCCACGCCCTCGGCGACGACGGTCAGCCCGAACGTGTGCGCCGCCCGGATGATCAGCGCGACGAGGTCGTGGTGCCCCGGCTCCGTCGAGGAGATGAAGCTGCGATCGATCTTCAGCGTGTCGACCGGCATGTGCCGCAGCTGGCCGATCGAGGTGTAGCCGGTGCCGAAGTCGTCGAGCGCGATCGCCACGCCCATCCCCCGCAGCGCGGCGAGGTGCGCGAGGGCCACGGGGTCGTCGACGAGCACCGTCTCGGTCACCTCAAGGACGAGCAGCTCGGCGGGCAGGCCCGAGGCGTCCAGCGCGTCGCGCACGTCGGCGACCACACGGCGGTCGGCGAGGTGCCGGCCGGAGACGTTCACGGCGATCGTGGGCTCGGGGCCGCCGTCCGCCGTCCCGGCCGCCCGCCACTCGGCGAGCTGGCGGGTGGCCTCGTGCAGCACCCAGCGGTCGAGTTCGCAGATCAGCTGCGAGCTCTCGGCCACGGGGATGAACTCGTCCGGTGGCACCATGCCGGTGCCGGGCCGCTCCCAGCGGATGAGCGCCTCGTAGCCCATGAGCCGGTCCGACGCCAGGTCGACGACGGGCTGGTAGTGCAGGCGCATCTGCCCGTTGGTGAGCGCCGCGGCGATGGCCGCCTCGAGCTCGGCGCGGTCCGACAGCTGCCGGCGCAGGGTCTCGTCGAAGATCTCGGCGCGCCCGCGGCCGTGGTCCTTGGCGCGGTAGGCGGCGGTGTCGGCCTCGGCGAAGAGCAGGTCGGCGTCCACCTCGCCGTCCCGGCTGACCGCCACGCCGACGCTGGCGCCGATGCGCACCGAGGTGGCCGCGACGGCGTAGGGCTCGCTGACGGCGGCGATCAGCCGGTCGGCGAGCTCGAGCAGGTCGCGCTCGGCCGGTACGTCCTCGACGAGGACGACGAACTCGTCGCCGCCGAGCCGGCAGACCACGTCGCCGGGGCGGACGGACCCGCGCAGCCGGACGGCGACCTCCTGCAGCACCTCGTCGCCGCAGGCGTGCCCGTGGCCGTCGTTGACCGCCTTGAACCCGTCGAGGTCGACGAAGAGCAGACCGGTCATCGCCCCGGACCGCCGTGCCCGGTGCAGCGCGGAGGTGACCAGGGTCAGCGCCTGGGCCCGGTTGGGCAGCTGGGTGAGCGGGTCGTGCGTGGCCTGGTGGGCCAGGGCGAACTGCAGCTCCTCGCGCTGGCGCACCGAGGCGACGATCTCCCGGACCGATGCGTGCACGACCTCACCGAGCGGCCCGGGGAGCGGCTCGTGCAGCAGGGCGTCGTCGAGATCGCCGCGAGCGACCGCCTGGGCCTGGTCCTGGATCCGCCGCAAGCCCGCGACGGCGGCGTCCAGGGCCGCGGAGACCGTGCGGACCTCGCGTGGGCCGGCCACCTCGACGTCGACGAGCGAGCCCTGGCTGATCTGCCTGGCCTGACCGGCCAGGAGGCCCAGCGAGCGCGCCACGCGGCGGCCGAGCAGCGCGGCGCCGAGAAGGGCCGCGAGCAGCAGCCCGGCACCGAGCTGAAGCGTGCTCCACAGCCTGTCGTTCGCCCGCTCACGATCAGCGGCGGCGAGCGACTGGGCGCTGCGGGTGGCCGTGGAGACGAGATCCGTGAACGAGGTGCTGCGCTCGTCGGCCTGGTAGAGCAGGCCGATCAGCTCCATGAACGACACCGCACCGCGCGAACCGTTGAGGACCTCGTCCACCTGGGTGACCGCCGCGGAGGACATGACCTCCTCCCACTCCCTGCGCAGCGCCGGCTGGGACAGGTCCTCCATCTGCCGCCGCGCGTCGCTGTAGGCAAGCCAGGCGGTCTGCCAGCCCATCCGTGAACCGATCACGCTGTCGGTGGGGGCGAACAGCGAGCCCAGGTAGAGGGGCAGGTGCCGGCTGGCGCTCTGCGCCAGCTGGGCACTGGCCTGCACGTCGCGGATGGCGTCGAGCGTGTGCTCGGGCACGCCCTCGGAGCCGGCAGCGGCGGCGGCCGCCCGCTCGGCGTTCATCAGGTCGTTGGACACGGCCAGGTAGCCGAGGTAGAGCTGCTCGAGACCGATCGTCCGGTCGGCCGCCGTCTCCCGCAGCGCGGCCACGTCGGCCCGGGCGCGGTCCGCGGCGGCCGCCCCGACGGAGTCGGTCGGCACCGCGTCGAGCGCCTCGTCGGTCGCTGCCTGGAACGTGACCAGCTCCGACTGGGCGGTGTGCCGCTGGGCCTCCAGGAGCAGCGGAGGCAGGCCCAGCGCGCTCGCGGCGGCCGGGTCGTCGATCACGGCCACCGACAGCACGGGGATGACCTCGCGTTCGACGTGGCTGCGCGCGACGTCGAGCCGGGCGAGGGTGCGCACGGCTTCCTCCGCACGTGCGGCGCCGTCCGCCTCCGCCAGGCGGGCATGGGCCACCACCGCGGTGAGCACGCCCACACCGGCGAGAGGGATGAGGACCAGAGCGGTCAGGTACACCCACAGCGGTGCGCCGCGTCGGCGGCCGCGCGTCGTCGAGCGTCCGGGAAGGTGCATGCGGTCCCATCGGCAGGAATAGGACGATCCTGAGCCGGATCGCTCGCGTGGGTGAGGCGGGCCGCCGGTCCCGGGTGCCCGGCGGCCCTCGTGGTCGCGCTGGGTCAGCAGCCGCAGTCGCAGCTGGCGTCGGTGCAGTCGGGGTCGCAGCAGTACGTCGGCACGGTCGTCACCTCCCTCCTCCGCTCGGGGGTCGCAGCAGGGCGTGCGCGGAGGCGGGGCAGGCGCCGCGCAGCTCCGCGGAGGCGCCCAGCGCAGGGGGCAGCTCCTCCCGGGGCACGGGGACGAAGCCGAACCGCGGGAACCAGTCCGCGGCCGACTCGGTCAGCAGCGCGACCGGCGCGCCGGCGGCATCGACCGGGGCCAGTGCGGCGGTGACGAGGGCTGCGCCGAGGCCGGTGCCGCGCCGCCGTCCGGCGACCGCGGCCGAGCGGAGGAGGAAGGCGGTGGCCGGCCCGTCGCCGTGCCGCTCGAGCGCGACCGTGCCGACGACGTCGCCGTCCTCCTCCGCGACGAGGACCTGGGTCGCGCCGTCCAGCCCCTCGAGCGGCAGGCCGCAGGCGGCGACCAGGGCGTGCACCGCGGGCAGGTCCGCCGGGACGGCGGGGCGGACGACGGCGTCGCGCGTCATGCCGGGGCGCAGCAGGGCGTGCCGGCGGACCGGGCCGTGCGCAGCCGGTCGACCGCGGCCGCGGCGCGGCGGGCTGCGCGCGCCCACGTGCTCGGGCGGCAGCAGCGGGCGAGCGCGGCCAGCCGGGCGGTGTCAGCGCGGCGCTGCAGCTCGGCGCCGCGCTCGTCGGCGATGAGCTGGGCGACGTAGAGGGTGCTCATGGTGGGTCTCCTTCAGCAGCAGGCGGGTTCGGCCGTGTCGGCGGAGAAGGTCGCGCTGTCGGCCAGGACGGTGTAGACCTCCCAGCGCTCCCCGCCGGGGGTGCCCTCCACCCAGAACTTGTCCTGCCTCGCGTAGCAGCAGGTGGTGCCGCGCTCGTCGGTGGAGGCCAGGCCGAGCGCGGCCAGGCGGGTCTGCTCGGCGTCGACGGCGTCGGGCGAGGCGACCTCGATGCCCAGGTGGTCGAGCGTGCCGCCCTGCCCCGGGTTCTCCAGCAGCACCAGCTTCAGCGGCGGGTCGGCGATCGCGAAGTTGGCGTAGCCGGGCCGGGTCTTGGCCGGCTCGGTGCCGAAGAGCTTGGCGTAGAAGGCGGTGGCCGCCTCGACGTCGTCGACGTTGAGCGCGAGCTGGACGCGGGACACGGGGACCTCCGGAGGGCTCGGGGCGGACACATCGACCGCCGTCGATACGAGAGGTTGCCCGGAACATCGACAGCTGTCAATATGTTCGTGGGGGCGAGTTCCGACGGTGAGGGAGAGCCATGACGGTGCGGGAGCTGCCGGTGCTGGAGCAGCCGGACGTCCAGGCGTGCTGCGCGCCGCTGGCGGCCGTCCTGCTCACGGAGCCGGACGCGCAGACGCTCGCCCGCCAGTTCGCCGCGCTGGCCGACCCGGTCCGGCTCCGGATCGTCTCGCTGCTCGCCACGGCAGAGGACGGCGCGGTGTGCGCGTGCGACCTGGTCGACCCGGTCGGGCGGAGCCAGCCGACGGTCTCCCACCACCTCAAGGTCCTGGTCGAGGCCGGGCTGCTCACCAGCGAGCGGCGGGGGCGCAACATCTGGTACGCCGTCGTGCCGGCCGCGCTCGAGGCGCTGCGGGGAGCGCTGGCGACCCGCTGACCGCCGTTCACCGGCTGTTCGCTCGACGGCCGGCGCGCGGCCTGGTTGCATCAGCGTGTGCTGACATCATCCGCGACTGATGAGTTGCTGCGGGCCCTGGCCGACCCGCTGCGGGCGCGGATCGTGGAGCTGCTCGCCGAGGAGCAGCTGTGCACCTGCCACCTCGTCGAGCTGACCGGCGCGCGCCAGACCAACGTGAGCAACCACCTGCGGGTGCTGCGCCGGGCGGGGGTCGTCCAGACCGAACCGGTGGGGCGCTACACCTACTACCGGCTGCGCCCCGAGGCCCTCGAGGGCGTTGCCGCGCACTACCGCGACCTCGCTACCCGCGCGGGCCGCGCCGACGTCGGCCGCCGGCCGTGCGGCTGAGCCTGCTCGGCCGGCAGGCGCTGGCAGAGTTCCTCGGCTCGGCCGGCCTGGTCACCGTCGTCATCGGGTCGGGCATCGCCGCCCAGCGGCTCTCCGCCGACCCCGGCCTGCAGCTGCTGGAGAACGCACTGGTGACCGGCGCCGGGCTGGTGGCGCTCATCCTGGCGTTCGGACCGGTCTCCGGCGGGCACTTCAACCCGGTCGTGACGCTCGCGGCCCGGGCCTTCGGCGGCGTCTCGACCCGCCAGGTGGCCGCCTACCTGCCGGCGCAGCTGGCCGGGGGTGTCGCCGGGGCGGTCACCGCCAACCTCATGTTCGACCTGCCGGCGATCAGCATCTCCACGCACGAGCGCGCCTCGGGCGGCCTCTGGTTCTCCGAGGTGCTGGCCACCTTCGGGCTGGTGGTGCTGATCTTCGGGTTGACCCGTACCGGCCGCGGCACCGTGGCGCCGTTCGCGGTGGGCGCCTACATCGCCGCGGCCTACTGGTGGTCGTCGTCGACCAGCTTCGCCAACCCGATGATCGACGTCGCCCGCACGCTGTCGGACACCTTCGCCGGCATCGCGCCGGCATCGGTCGCCGTCTTCGTCCTCATGCAGCTGCTCGGGGCCGCCGCCGGCGTCGGCGCCGTGGCGCTGCTGCACCCCACCGCCACCGAGGAGTCCCGATGAGCACCCCCGCCGTCCTGTTCGCCTGCATCCACAACTCCGGCCGGTCGGTCGCCGCGCAGGTGCTGACCCGCCACCACGCGGCCGGCCGCGTGGCCGTGCGCTCGGCCGGCTCCGAACCCGGCAGCGGGGTCAACCCCGTCGTCGCCCAGGTGCTCGTCGAGCGCGGCCTGCCGGTGGGCGAGCACCTCCCCACCCTGCTCGACGCCGATCTGGTGCAGGCCAGCGACGTGGTGATCACGATGGGCTGCGGCGAGACCTGCCCCGTCCTCCCCGGCCGGCGCTACGAGGACTGGCCGGTCGAGGACCCGGCCGGCCAGGACCTGGAGACCGTGCGCCGGATCGTCGACGACATCGACGCACGGGTCCGGCGCCTGGTGGGCGAGCTGACCGGTCAGGCCATCCCGGAGGCGGCCAGCGGGTCGTAGCCGGGGCTGCGCAGCAGCTCGTGCAGCTGGCGGCGCCGGACCCCGACGTTGCTGCCCTCGATGATCGGGTAGGCCAGCGCGTCGGCCAGGGCCGACATGATCGGGAAGCTGCGGTCGTACGCCTGGACGCCGACCACCTTGACCAGGTCGTTGACCACGTCGACGCCGGTCTCGGAGCCGAACACCTTGGCGTGCAGCGCCATCTCCAGCGCCGACGGGTGACCGGACAGGACGGCGTCGAGCGCCCGCCAGCCGAGCAGCCGGACGGCCTCGATCCGCCCCTTCGCGTCGGCGAGCACGTCGGCCACGGCCTGGTGGTCGAGGATCGGCACCGCACCGCCGCGCTTCTCCGTGCGCGCGAACCGGTAGGCGATGTCGAACGCCCGCCGCATGGCCGCGACGGCGAAGACGGCGATCGAGGCGCCGCTGCCGAGGAAGGCCGCCCGGGTCAGCGCGATCCCCTGCCCCTCCTCGCCGATCAGGTTCTCGCGCGGCACGCGGACGTCCACCAGCCGGATGCGGGAGGTCAGGCAGCCGCGCAGGCCGAGCAGGTCGTAGTGCTCCTCGACCTCGACGTGCCCGGCCAGGTGCTCGCGCTCGGCCACCAGCAGCGACACCCCGCCCGGCGTCCGGCAGACGATGGTCATCACGTCGGGGCCGTCGCCGTCCCACCCGGACAGGTGCGACGCCCACGCCTTGCGCCCGTTGACCACCCAGGAGCCGCCGTCGGGGACGGCGGTGGTGCGGGTGCCCTCCGCCGGCGGCGGGGCGTCGAAGTTGGCGCTGCCGCCCGGCTCGCTGTACGCCATGGCGGCCAGCGGCGCGCCCGTGTCGGCCAGGAACGGCGAGACGAACCGCTCGATCTGCGCGGGGGTGCCCGCCTGGTACACCGGCACCAGGGCGATGAGCGGGCCGGCCATCGAGATGACGAAGTCGGGGCTGTGCACGGCCCACTCCTCGATGAAGATGCCGGCGTCCACGCCGCTCGACGCCGTCCCGCCGAACGGGGCCGGGATGAAGCCCTTGAGGAATCCGGCGGCGACGGCCTCCTCGAAGACCGGGCGGGCGAGCAACGCACGCGCGAGCGGGTCGGGTTCGGCCCGGACGGCGGCGGCGAGACCGGCCAGGCGCTCCTCGGCGAACTGGCGGGCGACGGACTTCAGCTTCTCCTGTTCGGGGCTGAGCAGGAACGAGACGGTCATCGCGGGTGCCCTCCTCGGTGTCGGCGGACCGCCTCCCAGCGTCGGCCGGCGGCGGGTGCGCGTCTCGGCCGTGCGCGCAGGCTCCCCGTGCCGTTCGTGCACCTACCGGCCGCGCACCTCCCGCGGGCTGGCGCCGAACCGCCGGCGGAAGGCGCGGCTGAACGCCGTCGGGTCGTCGAAGCCGTGGGCCGCCGCGATCTCGGTGACCGTCGCGGGGACGCGGGCGTCGGCGAGCAGGGCGGCGCACGCGTCCAGCCGCATCGCGCGGACCGTGGCCGCGAAGGAGTCGCCGCCGTCGGCGAAGGCGTTGTGCAGCGTCCGCGGGGAGACGGCGAAGCGGCGGCAGACGCTCGTCACCGACAGCCCGCGGTCGGTCAGGTGGTCGCGCACGTGCTGCAGGACGGCGGCGCGCAGCACGGCCCGCCCGGGGACGGCCGGCTCCCACGGCGCGGTCGCTGCCGCGACCGCCGAGGCGAAGGACTGCTCCAGGTCGCGCAGCGCGGCCGGCGGCGTCGCCTCGTCGACCTCCCAGAGCGCGCGCATGAGGGCGGGCACGACCGCTCCCACGCCCGTCCCGTCGATGCCGGTGCCGGTACGGGGTGAGCGCCCGGCCAGGCGCGACCGCAGCTGCTCGTGCGGCACGCGGAAGGAGAGCATCCGCCACTCGCGGTCGAAGTCGAAGTGGTACGGCGCCGTGGTGTCGACAACGACGAACTGCCCGGGCCCCACCACCGACTCGGCACTCCCCTGGCGCGTGCGGCACCGCCCCGCGAGCTGCAGGTTCACGAAGTAGAACGCACCGTCGGTGGCCGCCACCTCGCTCGGACCGTGGTCGGTGGTCTGCGGCTGGGACCAGATGCGCGCCCGGTTCACCTCCCCGAGCGGGCGGGTCTCCACCGTCGCGGCGAAGCCGGGCCGCCGCTCCAGCCGGCGCGGGGTGAGAGGCACGAAGGCGCGGCAGATGACCTCGTGCCAGTAGTCGAACTGCTCCGTCTCGGGCAGCTGCGTCCCGTCCCAGATCGGCATCGCCACCTCCGCCGGCCGTCCCGCCGAGGATCGCGGACCCGGCGGGAACACGGAAGGCCGCCAGGCCCTTGCATATACCCCCTAGGGGTATTACCTTCCCCCACGTCGACGAAGGAGGAAGACATGAGTCGCACGACTGCGGTGCTCGAGGTCTCCGGGGTCCAGTGGGCCTCGTCGAAGGCCGTGGCCGAGCAGGTGCTGGGCCGGCGTCCCGGGGTGCTGGACGTCGAGGCGAACCCGGTCGCACAGACCGCCACCGTCACCTACGACGACGACCGCACGTCGGTGGCCGAGCTCTCGGGCTGGGTCCGCGACTGCGGTTTCCACTGCGCGGGGCAGTCGGTCCCGGCGCACGTCTGCGACCCCGCGGCCGAGCCGCACGCCTCCCGCGCTCCGGAGCACGAGGCGATGGGCCACGGCGGGCACCACGGCTCGATGTCGATGGACGACATGGTCCGCGACATGCGCAACCGGTTCCTCGTGGCCGCCGTCCTGTCGATCCCGATCCTGCTGTGGTCGCCGATCGGGCGGGAGGTGCTGGGCTGGGAGGTCCCGGCGCCGTTCGGGCTGCGGGACGACGTCTTCTCGCTGCTGCTGTCGCTGCCGGTGGTCTTCTACTCGGCCTGGATCTTCTTCGACGGCGCCTACCGGGCGCTGCGGGCCAGGACGCTGGACATGATGGTGCTGGTCGCCGTCGCCGTGGGCGCCGGCTGGCTCTACAGCGTCGCCGTCACGCTGAGCGGCGGCGGCGAGGTCTTCTACGAGGCCGCCTCGGTGCTCACCGCGTTCGTGCTCCTCGGCCACTGGTTCGAGATGCGGGCGCGCGGCGGGGCCAACGACGCCATCCGGGCACTGCTCGAACTGGCTCCCCCGCGGGCGGTCGTGCTGCGCGACGGCGTCCCGGTGGAGGTGCCGACCGCCGAGGTGGTCGCCGGCGACCTGCTGCTGGTCCGGCCGGGGGCGAAGGTCCCGGTCGACGGCACGGTGGAGGACGGCGACTCGGAGGTCGACGAGTCCATGGTCACCGGCGAGAGCCTGCCGGTGCCCAAGACCGCGGGCTCGGCGGTGATCGGCGCCTCGGTGAACACGACCGGCACGCTGCGGGTCCGCGCGACCCGGGTCGGCGCCGACACCGCCCTGGCGCAGATCGTGGCGCTGGTCCAGGAGGCGCAGAACTCCAAGGCACCGGGGCAGCGGCTGGCCGACCGGGCGGCGTTCTGGCTGGTGTTCGTGGCGCTGCTGGGCGGTGGGGCGACCCTGGTGGCCTGGCTGCTGTCGGGCGCCTCGTTCGCCACGGCGATCCTGTTCGCCATCACGGTCGTGGTCGTGACCTGCCCCGACGCGCTGGGGCTGGCCACGCCGACGGCGATCATGGTGGGCACCGGCCTCGGCGCGCGCCGCGGGGTGCTGGTCAAGAACGCCGCGGCGCTGGAGGCCTCCGCCCGCATCGACACCGTCGTCATGGACAAGACCGGCACCCTCACCCGGGGCGAGCCCGAGGTCACCGACGTCGTCGCCGACGGCCTGGACGAGGACGACCTGCTGGCGCTGACCGCGGCGGTGGAGCGGGAGTCGGAACACCCGCTGGCCACGGCCGTCGTCCGGTACGCCGAGACCCGCGGTGTCGCGGCGCCGGCCGCCCGGGAGTTCCGCAGCGTCCCCGGGCACGGCGCGAGCGCGGTGGTCGGCGGCCGGCGGGTGCTCGTGGGCAACGAGGCGCTGATGGCCGGCGAAGGGGTCGACGTCGGCGCCCTGGGGGCGCGGCGCGACGAGCTGGCGGGCGCCGGGCGGACCGCCGTGCTGGTGGCCGTCGACGGGCGCGCCGTCGGGGTCGTCGCCCTCGCCGACGCGGCCCGCGAGACCTCGGCCGCCGCGGTGCGGGAGCTGCGGGACCTCGGGGTGGAGGTCGTGATGCTCAGCGGCGACGACGAGGCCACCGCCCGCCGCATCGCCGACCAGCTCGGCATCGGCACCGTCGTCGCCGAGGTGCTCCCCGGAGACAAGGCGGAGCAGATCGCGCAGCTGCAGCGGGCCGGCAAACGGGTCGCCATGGTGGGCGACGGCGTGAACGACGCGCCGGCGCTCGCCCAGGCCGACCTCGGCATCGCGATCGGCGCCGGCACCGACGTCGCCATCGAGACCGCCGACGTCGTCCTCGTGCGGTCGGACCCGCTCGACGTCCCGATCGCGCTGCGGATCGGCCGGGCGACGGTGCGCAAGATGCGGCAGAACCTCGCGTGGGCCGTCGGCTACAACGCCGTCGCACTGCCCATCGCGGCCGGGGTCTTCGAGCCGGCGTTCGGCCTGGTGCTGCGGCCGGAGATCGCGGCGCTGACCATGTCGGGGTCGAGCTTCCTGGTCGCGGTGAACGCGCTGCTGCTCAAGCGGCTGCGACTCCCGGAGGCGCCGGCGACCGCGGCGGACACCAGCCCGCGCCCCACCCCCGTCGCCCGCTGACCGGTTCCCGGCCGGGGCCTCGCGCTCCGGCCGGGAGCTGGCGGGGCGCGCCCTGCGCGCCGGGAGTCAGGCCGACCGCACCACGTGACCGCTCGAGCCGTCCAGCGCCTCGACGGCGAACCCGCGCAGCGCGAGGAGATCGGCCAGAGCGCGGTTCAGCACCTGCTGGGCCAGGGCGTCGGCCGCGGCGCCGTGCACCTGGTCGACGCTCATCCGGTCGTGCTGGCGCCAGGCCACGACGATGCCGCCGAGCGCCGGCTCGGGCGTCAGGCAGGCCCCGCCGAGCGGAGCGGCCGCACCGGTGGCGTCGTGCAGCGGCAGGCCGGCCTCCGCGACCGCCGCGGCGACCTCGACCACCAGGGTCGTCAGCGGGTCCTCGTCGGCGATCTGCGCGTCCCGGTCCTCGGGCAGCCGGTCGAGCTGCTCGCCGAGGTGGGCCAGCCACGCCCAGTCCTCCGGCGAGGGCCGGCGGTTCAGCCCGCCGTCGGCCCGGCGGTAGCCGTAGGTCGGGACGGCGCCGTCCACGCCGGAGGTCGCCGCCGCCCACCGCGCCTCGGCCCGGTCCGGGAAGGGGCCGGCGACCAGCCGGCCGGGACCGTCCTCCTCGTCCACGACCAGCCACCAGCCCTGGCAGGCGACACCGCCGAGGACGACCTCACCGCTGGACAGACCACCCGCGTAGCTCACCGTTCACCGCTCCATCCCCACCGCCGCGTCCGTGCGGCAGTGGCAGAAACGTAGGGCCGCGCGCGTGTGCCGCACGCCACTCGCGGCCGGCCGCGGCGGCCGCGTTCCCGAATCGTTGCGGGACCGCCGATGGCGGACGACGACCCGTCCCCTGCGTCGGCCACTTGTCGACAGGAACGGCGTTCCCGCAGCGTGGAGCGCCGGTCGTGGCGGTCGACGACCTCCGACGACGCCGTTCCCCGGCGTGTCAGGGCGGTCCGCAGCCCAGCACCGCCGCCACGGCGGCCGACAGCTGCGCGCGGGTCAGCTCGCGCACGCGCCCGGCGCGGATGTCGGGGAACAGCAGGGCTCCGGGCAGCCGGACGACACAGGTGGTGACGACGTCGACGGCGCCCGGGTCGGCGCGGTCCCAGAGGCCGCGGGCCAGCTGCCGGAGCAGGTCGACCAGGCGCCCGTCGAGCGCGCGGAGGTCCTCGGCCAGATCGGCGGGCAGGGCGTCGGTGAGCAGGTCGTCGCGGCGGACCGAGACCAGCAGCCGGGCCGCGGCGAGCTCGCGCTCGGCGAAGCGAGCCGGGGCGTCGGCGGCGGCCTGGACGGCCCGGACGGCGTCGGGCTCGGGTGCGGCCGCTGCGGACTGCACGGCGAGGAACTCCACCGCCCGGCGGTGCCAGGCCCGGGCCACGACCACGTCGACCGACCCGAAGGCGTGGTAGATGCTGCCGTTCGACGCACCGGACCGGCCGGCCAGCGCCCGCACGGTCAGGCCGGTGCGGCCGGTCTCGAGGAGCAGCTCCTCGGCGGCGTCGAGGACGGCCTCAGGCGCGTGCAGCCTCCGCCGGGGCACCGACCGCCGCCTCCTCGCGCCGCTTCGGGGAGACCCACATGGTGATGTCGGCGTGCACGACCACCCGGCCACCGGTGTCGACGACGTCGACGGGGACGACCACCTCCCGCGACCCGCCCTCGCCCAGGTCGGCGAGGTCGGGCACGGTGGCGACGGCGCGCAGGTCGGTCTCGGCCTTGGCCAGGTAGGCGACCGTCATGCCCTTCGGGATCCAGCGGTGGCTCGCCGGGAGCGTGGCCTCCATGGTGGTGCCGGCCGCCAGCTCGGCGAGGGTGCAGCAGGCGATGGCGTGGAACGTGCCGATGTGGTTGCGCACCGCGCGGCGGTTGCGCGCCCGCACCTCCCCCCTGCCCGGCGCCAGGCTGACGAACCGGGGCCGGACGCTGCGGAAGTACGGCGCCCTCCACGCGATCGCCAGGGAGAACAGGTACCTCCCGAGCGGCTTCGGCTCCAGCCGCTCGTACAGGTCCAGCACGGGGGCGCGGTGCTCAGCCATGCACGTTATTAGAGCACGCGCTCCAGTTGCCCGCTGCGGGCCGGTGCCGGGGCCGTCGTCCGCACGGCGCGCAGCTGGAGGACGGCGACGGACGACAGGACCAGCAGACCCCCGAGCAGCTGGACCGGGGTGAGGAACTCCCCGAGCACGACCGCGGCCAGCGCCGCCGTGACCACCGGTTCGAACGTCGAGAGGATCGCCGCCGTGGCGGCACCGGTCCGCCGCAGGCCCGCGAAGAAGGCCAGCATCGCAACAACGGTGGACACGACCGCGATGCAGGCCAGCCAGAACCACCCCGCGGCCGCGAACCCGAGGTCGACGCCGCCGGTCAGCAGCGCCTTGCCGGCGAGCGCCAGCGAGGCGCCGGTCATCACCAGCGCGGACAGCACCACCGGCGGCATCCGGTGCACAACGGTGTCGGCGACGAGGATGTAGACGGTGTAGGTGACGGCGGTCCCGACGGCCATCGCCACCCCGACCGGGTCGAACCGCAGCCCGCCGGCCCCGAGGAGCACGAGCAGCGTCCCGCCCGTGGCGGCGGCGAGCGCGGCCGCCCGCCCGGGCGTCAGCCGGTCGCGGCCGAGGAGGACGGCGCCCAGCGTGACGAGCAGCGGATAGCTGTAGAAGAGCAGCGCCAGCAGCGAGGCGTCGATCCGCTCGAGGGCGGAGAAGTAGAGGCTCGCCTGGGTGGCGTACCCGATCGCCCCCAGGCCGAGGGCGATGAGCACCAGGCCCCGGGCGCCCGGGCCGGCACCTGCGGACGGGGCGGGACGGCCGGCGCGCAGGCCCGGCCGGAGCAGCAGCAGCGCCCCGAGCAGGACGGCCGCCAGGGTGAAGCGGACCAGGACCAGCGCGGTCGGCGAGACGCCGGCGTCGTAGGCGAGCTTGCCGAAGATCGCCATCGCGCCGAAGCACGCGGCGGACAGCAGGCAGAGGACCGGTCCCACGCCTCCAGGGTGCAGCGGGCGACCGATCACGTCCAGTGACGATTTCTCGACTTGATTCGTAAGATCTGCTGCATGATTGCCGGGGACCTGCGCCGGTTGCGGATACTGCGCGAGCTCGAGGAGCGCGGGACCCTCGGCGCCGTCGCCGCCGCGCTCGGCTACACGCCGTCCGCGATCTCGCAGCAGTTCGCCGTCCTCGAGAAGGAGGTCGGTGCGCGGCTGCTGGAGCGGGCCGGCCGCGGGGTGCGGCTGACCGACGCCGGTCGCCTGCTGGCGCAGCACGCCGGCGTGCTGCTGGCGGCGGCCGAGGCGGCACAGGCCGACCTGGCCGCGCTCACCGGCGAGGTCCGCGGCACGGTGCGCGCCGGGGGGCTGCAGTCGGCGACCCGCCACCTGCTCATCCCGGCCGTCGCGCGGCTGATGTCCGGGCACCCGCAGGTGCGCCTGGAGATCACCGAGCTCGAGCTCGAGCAGGCCCTGCCGGAGCTGCGGCTCGGCGCGCTGGACCTGGTGATCAGCGACGAGTACGACGGCCACCCCCGCCCCCGGCCCGCCGGGCTCCGCTTCGCGCTGCTGCACGAGGAACCGCTGCGGCTGGCGCTCCCGGCGGCGCACCCCTCGGCGGCGAGCGGCCGCCCTGTCCCGATCGGCGACCTGCGCGACGACGTGTGGACCTCGTCGGCGGTCGGGACCGGTCACCACGCGATGGTCGTGGGCACCTGCCGCTCCCTGGGCGGCTTCGAACCCGACCTGCGGCACCGCTCGAACGACGCCGACGTGCAGCTCGAGCTCGTGCGCCGGACCGGCGCGGTGGCGCTGATGCCGGCGCTCACGCTCCCGCCGGAGGACCCGGTGCTGGCGGTCCGGGACGTCGCCGACGCCGCCGTGGGTCGCCGGCTCGTCGTCGTCACGCGGGAGGGCCCGACGGCGCCGGCGCTGCGGACCGTGCTGGCCGCGGTGTCCGAGCAGGCGCGCGAGCTGCCCCGCCCGCCGGGTCAGGACCGGTCGTCGGCCCGCAGGTCGTGACGCCGGCCGGCCTCCGGCGCGGTCAGCTGCACGAGGCACTCGGTGAGCCGGGCGACCAGGCCCGCGATCTCGGCCGGGGCGAGCTGCACCGTGCCGGCGCAGGTGTCGTCCTTCCAGACGCTCAGGGTGAGGAAACCCTCGTCGGGGTGCGCGGTCGCCCGCACCGCCCGACCGTCCTCGCGGACGTCGCCGGCCCAGCGACTGGTGGTGGGCAGGGGGACGACGGTCACGCCGTCCACCCTGCCCCCGGGTGCGGAACCGGACCGCCACGCGGCACGGCGAGCCTGCGAGAACCGGCGCGCCGGAACTGGCAGATGTCGACAACCACCGCGTCCCGCACACTGGGGAGGCAGCGGCCGAGCGGCAGGAAGGCAGCAGTGGGGGTACGGGCCAGGATCGCGGGACTCGTGGGCGTGGCCGCCGTGGCCGGCGTGGTCGTCTTCGCGGCCAACTACGTGCCGCCGAACGAGCGCGGCAGCGCGGCCGCTGACGGCCCCCGGCTGACCGGCACCCTCGTCGGGGCCGGGTCCAGCGCGCAGCAGGCGGCGATGCAGGGCTGGACCGCGGGGTTCAGCGCCGTGCAGCCCGACGTCGACGTCAGCTACGACCCGGTCGGCTCGGGCGGGGGCCGTGAGCAGTTCCTGGCCGGCGGCCTCGACTTCGCGGGGTCGGACGCCGCCCTGGACGACGAGGAGCTGGCGCAGGCCGCGCAGCGCTGCGGTCCGGACGGTGTCTTCGAGCTGCCCAACTACATCTCCCCCATCGCGATCGTGCACAACCTCGAGGGCGTCGAGCAGCTCAACCTCTCGCCGGCGACGGTGGCCGGGATCTTCACCGGCCGGATCACCACGTGGCGCGACCCCGCCGTCGCCGCGGACAACCCCGAGGCGACCCTGCCGGACCTGCGCATCACCCCGGTGCACCGCAGCGACGAGTCCGGGACGACGCAGAACTTCACCGACTACCTCGCCGGTGCCGCGCCCGAGGCGTGGCCGTACGAGCCGGACGGGAGCTGGCCGCTGGAGCAGGGCGAGTCCGCCCAGGGCAACTCCGGTGTGGTGGCCGCCGTGGGCGGCGGGGAGGGCACGATCGGCTACGCCGACCTCAGCCAGGTCGGGGACCTCGGCGTCGTCGCCGTCGGGGTGGGCGGCGAGTTCGTGCGCCCGTCGGCCGAGGCCGCTGCCGCCGTCGTGGCGAACTCACCGCGGGCCGAGGGCCGCGGGGAGCACGACCACGTGATCGAGATCGAGCGGGACACCGAGGGATCCGGCGAGTACCCGATCGTGCTGGTCAGCTACCACATCGGGTGCCTGCGCTACGACGACCCGGCGCTGGTCGAGCGGCTGCAGGCGTTCCTCACCCACGTCGTCAGCGAGGAGGGCCAGGGCGCGGCGGCCGAGGTCGCGGGATCGGCGCCCATCCCCGAGGAGCTGCGCGACCAGGCGATGGCCGCCATCGAGGCCGTCTCGGCGACCTGACCGCGCCTCGTTCTCAACCCGAGGCGGGCGGGCGTGCGAACGGACCGTCCGGTCCCTGCACGGCGCGGACCTGCGCGGCGATCACCGCGACCAGGCCGCCACCGCCGTCGCGCACCGCCCGCCACTCCCGCTCGGCCCCCGGGTCGTTCGACCGCGACGGCGCCCAGCCCAGAAGCCGGGGGTGCTCGTCGACCGGGAGCGCGACGGACGATCCGTCGGCCGTCGCGATGCGGAGCTCCCACTCGACCCCGGCCTCGTGGTCGGCCTCGCGGTGCAGGACGACGGAGACGACGTCGGCCAGCTCGACGGTGCGCCAGCCGCGCAACCGGCCCGGGTGGACCAGCTGGGACGACGTGAGCACCGTCCGGTGGGTGAGCTCGCGGGCGTGGCGGACGGCGATCACCGCGAACAGGACGACCAGGGGGCCCACGATCACCAGCCCCCACGGCGACTCCGGGGCCAGCAGCGCGACGATCACGGCCATCCCCGCGGCGCACCCGGCGTAGACCCCGGCGAGCAGCCGGGCCCTGGCACGCGGGGCGATGGTGGTGATCAGCTCGTCACCTGCGCGGACCGGGGCCATCGGCACGGTGCGCCATGCTGCCGGAACGCAGGCCCTCGCGGGGGCCGGGCGGGCCGCAGCCCGGGCCGTGCGGGTGGACGAGGTCGTAGGCGCGGGAGACCTTCGCCGGGACGACCATCCGCCAGGCGTCGACGACGAGCTCGCGGGCCTCGCTCGGATCGAGTGCGGTGAGGGCGGCGTGCACCCAGTGGAACCGCAGGTCCGACGCCGCCGGCAGGGAGAACTTGTGCGGCTCACCCCCCACCAGCGCCTCCCGCTCCTCCTTGGGGAACGCGAAGCCCATGACGCTCTCGTCCGGGGAGAACGCCACGTAGACGAGCTGCCCGACGCGGAACTTCAGCCGGCCGCGCACGTACACCTCGTACGAGCGCTCCAACCCGGCACCCAGCGGCCGGACGTCCTCGATCACCGCCATGTCGCTCCTCCTGCGTCGCGCACACGAGGGTGACCGCGACGGCGGGCCGGAGTCATCGGTCACGCGCCGGCGGCGCTGACTTCTGCGGTCTCGGGGCTTGCCCGCTTCTGGGAAGCCCCGAGACCGCAGGAGTCGCCGGTCGGTGGGCCCCGTGGGGATCGAACCCACAACCCGCGGATTAAAAGTCCGCTGCTCTGCCAGTTGAGCTAGAGGCCCGTGCACGGCCGAGTCTCCCAGACCGGGGAAACCGCGCGGGCACCCTCGCGTGAACACGTCCCGTCACCTGCCCGGGATCTTCCACCCGTTCAGGGGATCCCGCAGCACCGCCCCGGTTACGTAGCGTCATCGACGTCGCGCTGACCCAGCCGACGCACAGACCCCGGCCCGGCCCCCGTTCCCCCCGGGAGGCCGGGCCGGCCTTGTTCCGCCCTACTGGTGCCGGGACGGCAGCCGCGCCAGCACGTGCCCGGCCTGCATGCGCACCTCGAGCTTCTCCTGCGGGTTGGCGGCCGGGCCCCGCCGCGGCTCGCCGTCGTCCAGGTCGAACGCCGAGCCGTGCCACGGGCAGACCAGGCAGCTCCTCCCCCGAACCTCCTCGACCGCCCCCTCGTACAGCGGGCCGGCCAGGTGCGAGCACGCGCCGATGAAGACGTCGACGCGCCCACCCCGGCGCACCACCGCCAGGGGCACCTCCGCGCTGCCGCCGGTCCCGAGGCGCAGCGCCGGACGCCCCTCGGGCAGGTCGTCCATCGGCCCCAGGTCGATCCAGTCCGACCCGAGCGCCCGCGCCGACGTCGCCGCGTGCGACGCCCCGGACGACTGCGCGTACGACATGTGCCCGCCGATCGACGCCGACGCCGTCGCGAGCCCCAGCCCGCTGTACGACAGCACCCGCCCCAGCCCCCCGCGGCCGCGCGCCCGGGCGACCAGCGAGCCGACGTAGAGCCCGAGCGCCACCGAGTTCAGCGCGGCGTGCAGCGCGCCGAGGCGGCGCACACCGGGGTCCTGCTCCGACCAGTCCGCCGCGCCGGCCAGGGCCGCCGGCACGGCGGCCACGACCCCCGTCCCGATCAGCGCGGTCGCGGCCGGGCGCAGCGCCGGGACGGCGTCCAGCAGCCCGGCGGAGGTCCAGCTGCCCACGGGGACCTGGACGAGCACCGGGTGCAGCGGGTGCCCCAGCCAGGTGCCGTGCAGGAAGTCCTTGAGCGCCGGCGGCCTCAGCGCGGAGCGGACCACCCGGCGCGCGGGCTCGATCGCCTTGTCGAAGGTCGGGACGTCGGCGATCCGGTCCAGGAAACCCATCAGGCTCATGGCCGCCCTCTACCCGCGCTGACGTGCGGCGAAGCCGACCGCTCAGTCCGGGGCCGCAGAACCGTCATAGGTGCGAGTGACGATTCGCACAGCGGCGCCGGGCATGTTCGGCCGGTGCCGGTGGCTACAGGGATTGCTGTTGCCGGCGACTGCCCGGAAGGACCCGAGATGACCTGCGCGCTGCTCCACCGCTCTGCGGGGGAGGCGCCGACGCGTCATCTGGCGACCTCGTGGCAGCGCCTGGTCGACCGCCTGTCCCGGGACGACGGCACCGCGCAGTTCGCCCGCTTCGTGACGGTCGGCGGCATCTCCAGCGCCCTGTACGGGGTGCTGTTCGTGCTGCTCCAGGGCCTGGGCCACCAGCCCGCCAACCTCGTCGGCGCGGTCGCCTCGTCGATGCTGGCCAACGAGCTGCACCGGCGTCTCACCTTCCACGCCGGCGAGCGGGTCAGCTGGTTCACCGCCCAGTGGGAGGGCGGCGGGCTCGCCGTCGCGGGCATGGTCGCCACCGCCCTCGCGCTCGCCTGGTTCGACGCCGTCACCGACGACGCCGGCACGCTCGCGCGGCTCGCCGTCGTCGCCGCGGTCACCGGCGCGATCGGTCTGCTGCGCTTCGTGGCCCTGCGCTGGGTGTTCGGCGCGCGCACGCCCGACCGCGCCTGACGCCGGGCGCGACGTCCCCGCTCGCCGGCGGCGTCCGCCCTAGGCTCGCCGCATGACTGGCAGCACGACGACGACCACCCGAACCGCGCGCCTGGCCGCCACGGCCCTGGCCGGCGGGCTGCTGCTCGCACCGCTGGCCGGCTGCACCTTCACCTCGAACAACGTGTCCTGCTCGACGAGCTCGTGCGCGGTGACCCTGAACGGCGACGGCGCGACGGCCGACATCCTCGGCACCGAGCTGCGCTTCGGCGGGGTGGAGAACGGCCGCGCCAGCCTCGGCGTCGGCGACGTCAGCGTCACCTGCGCCCAGGGCGAGAGCGTCGCCGCCGGCCCGCTGCAGCTCGAGTGCACCGAGGTGACGGAGGACTCCGTGGAGCTCACCGCCACCGTCAACTGATCACGCGTCGCGCAGGTCGACCACGATCCGGGTCGGGCCCGACAGCGCGAAGACGCGGAACGGCACCTGGCCATCGGTGCCGATGAAGGCCACCGACGTGCCCTCGAACGTGGCGTCCCAGGCGACCTCGGTCACCGTCCCGGTCCCGTCGCCCGGCAGCGGGTCGGGACCGGCGTACTCCTCCTCGCCGGTGGCGTAGGGGTAGCCGACGCCGGTGATCGTGACCTGCAGGACGGCGTCGCCGGCCACCTCGACCGGGTCGCCGCTGCCCTGCGAGGCGGCCTGGTCGACGTAGCGGACGTCCCAGCCGGGCGTGCCGGTCCCGGCCACCTCGAACACGACGCGGTCGAAGCCGTCCTGCCGGCCGGTGCGGATGCCGGTGACGGTCACCAGGGAATCGGCGGAGGCCTCGGCGGTGTCCGGCTCGGTGTCCGCCGGGAAGGACGGCTCGCTGCCGCCGGCGGTCCCGACCGGCTCGCTCGTGGCGGTGGCCTGCGTCTCGGAGGCCGACGGCGTCCCGCTGCCGGCCGCGGTGTCGGTCCCCGTGGTCTCCTTGCCCTGGCCGCCGCAGCCGGCCAGCAGGGCACCGGCGACGAGGAGGGCGACCGGTAGGGGAAGGGCACGTCGGTGGGTCACGGCGCCTAGCGTGACGGGGCGGACACGCCCGGTCGGGGACCGACGCGCCGGGGCGCCGCGACCCGCGGGACCCGTGTCCCCCGGGGTGGTGTCAGCACCCCGCCGGAGGCCATGTATCGTTCTCCCTGCCCCCGGCGAACGAGCCCCCATCGTCTAGCGGTCCAGGACGCCGCCCTTTCAAGGCGGTAGCACGGGTTCGAACCCCGTTGGGGGCACGCACCACAGCAGCACGAGCAAGGCCCTGTAGCGCAGTTGGTTAGCGCGCCGCCCTGTCACGGCGGAGGTCGCGGGTTCGAGTCCCGTCAGGGTCGCTCTCCGGTGTTCCGGCGCCGGTCGGGGCAGGTAGCTCAGTCGGTACGAGCGCTCGCCTGAAAAGCGAGAGGTCGGCGGTTCGACCCCGCCCCTGCCCACACCTCCGTCAGCAGAGCTCGAGGCGGGCCATGTGCCGCCAGAGCTCCTTGTCGCCCTCGGACAACCGGTCCCAGTCGTCGTAGCTGTTGGCCTCCTGCAGCTGCCGGGCCCGCCGGTCCACCCGCTCCTCGTCGAGCATCCGCGCCCTGGTCTTGTAGACCGACACGTGGTGGACGACGGGGTTGTGGCGATCGTCCCGCTGCTGTGGATCGGTCATGCGTCCTCCTCCGTCTTCCGGAACAGGATCGGCGGAGTTCCGCCCGCGGCGGAGCGGACCGGCGCCCGCCTCACCCCGGGGAGGGAACGCGGCGAACGCCCAGCCAACCTGCTGCCGGTTCTCAGACGATCCACAGGAACGGGGCCCACAGTGGTCGCCATGACGCAAACCGCTGCCTCGGGCGCCCCCCTGACCCGGCCGGACGGCACCCCGCTGCGGGTGCTCGCGGTCGACGACGAGGCCTCCATCACCGAGCTGCTGTCGATGGCGCTGCGGTACGAGGGCTGGGACGTCCGGACGGCGGCCAACGGCGCCGACGCCGTGCGGGCCGCGCGGGAGTTCCGCCCGGACGCGGTCATCCTCGACGTCATGCTGCCCGACATGGAGGGCCTGGAGGTCCTGCGCCGGCTGCGCGCCGACGCCCCGCTGCTGCCGGTCATCTTCCTGACCGCGCGCGACGGCGTCGCCGACCGGATCGCCGGGCTCACCGCCGGCGGCGACGACTACGTCACCAAGCCGTTCAGCCTCGAGGAGGTCGCCGCCCGGCTGCGCGGGCTGCTGCGCCGGACCAACCGGGCCGTGGCCGACGACGGCCTGCTGGTGGTCGGTGACCTCACCCTCGACGAGGCCAGCCACGAGGTGACCCGCGCCGGCGAGGAGATCCGGCTCACCGCCACCGAGTTCGAGCTGCTGCGGTACCTGATGCGCAACCCGCGCCGGGTGCTGTCGAAGGCGCAGATACTCGACCGCGTGTGGCAGTACGACTTCGGCGGCCAGGGCAA
The DNA here is from genome assembly GCF_054050715.1 of Blastococcus sp. SYSU D00669. Classification (NCBI taxonomy): domain Bacteria; kingdom Bacillati; phylum Actinomycetota; class Actinomycetes; order Geodermatophilales; family Geodermatophilaceae; genus Blastococcus; species Blastococcus sp. SYSU D00669. The sequence continues at coordinate 24,318 of NZ_JBJGZV010000004.1, read as the reverse complement.
CGTCGTCGAGCTGTACATCTCCTACCTGCGCCGCAAGATCGACCGCGGCCGCGAGCCGATGATTCACACGCTCCGCGGCGCCGGGTACATGATCAAGCCGGCCACCAGTTGACCCGTCGAGCAGCTCTCCGGCCGCGGCGCCCGCAACGTCTGTCGTTGCGGGCGCGGCTGCTGTGGACGTTCCTCGTCCCGCTCGGCGTCGTGCTGGTGCTCGTGGGTGTGGTCTCCACGATGGCGCTGCGGCAGGAGCTGATCCGGCAGACCGACGAGCAGCTCGCCGCCGCCGTCCAGCGCGGCGCCTCCGGCCCGGGCGGGGGCGACGCGGAGATGCCGTCCCCACTCCCCGGCGGGTACGACCACGACGGCTACGACGGCCAGCCCGACGGCCTCGACAAGCGCGGGCAGGCCGCGGGGACGGTGGCCGCGGTCATCGTCGACGGCATCACCGTGCAGGCCGCCGTCATCACCGACGCCGGCCCGGTGAAGGACCTCGACGGCAAGCAGTGCGACGTCCTGGCCGAGGTCCCGGCCGACGGCGAGCCGCACACGGTGCACCTCGGCGGCGAGCTCGGCGCCTACCGGGTCGTGGCCACCACCGACGACGACGGCCAGGTCGAGCTGACCGGGCTGCCGCTCGGCCGGACCTACCACGCGGTCGAGAACCTGGTCACCGTCGAGGTGGTCGCCGGGCTGGCCGGGCTCGCCGTCGCCGCGATCGCCGGCGTCCTCGTCGTCCGCCGCACCCTGCGCCCGCTCGAGCACGTCGCCGCCACCGCCACCCGCGTCACCGAGCTTCCGCTGGCCAGCGGCGAGGTGACGCTGCCCGAGCGGGTCCCGGCCGCCGACACCGACCCGCGCACCGAGGTCGGGCGCGTGGGCACCGCCCTCAACCGGCTGCTCGACCACGTCGAGGAGTCGCTGCACGCGCGGCAGGCCTCGGAGATGCAGGTGCGGCAGTTCGTCGCCGACGCCAGCCACGAGCTGCGCACCCCGCTGGCCTCGATCCGCGGCTACGCCGAGTTCTTCCGGCGGCAGCAGGCCGACGGCCGCCTGCCCTCCACCGACGACGTGGCGCACATGCTGCGCCGGGTCGAGGCCGAGTCCCTGCGCATGTCGGTGCTGGTCGACGAGCTGCTGCTGCTCGCCCGCCTCGACGCCGGCCGCGACCTCGAGCTCGGCGAGGTCGACCTCAGCGTCGTCGTCCTCGACGCGGTCAGCGACGCCCGGGTGTCCGGGCCCGGGCACTCCTGGGAGGTCGACGTCCCGCCGGTCGCCGTCCTGCTGCCCGGGGACGCCGCCCGGCTGCACCAGGTGCTGGCCAACCTGCTCACCAACGTCCGGGCGCACACCCCGGAGGGGACGACGGCGACCGTGCGGCTCGCGGTGGACGGCGGCACCGCCGTCCTGGAGGTGGCCGACGACGGCCCCGGCATCCCCGCCGAGCTGCAGCCGCAGGTGTTCGAGCGCTTCGCCCGCGGCGACGCGTCCCGCTCGCGGGCGGCCGGCAGCACGGGGCTGGGCCTGGCCATCGTCGCCGCCGTGGTCGGCGCGCACGACGGCTCGGTCGCGGTGGAGAGCCGGCCCGGCCGGACCGTGTTCACCGTCCGGCTGCCCGGCGCCGAGCTGGGACGCCCCGAGGACGAGGCGGGGTAGGTCAGACCCCCGCGCGGTCGGCGGCCACCTGGGCGTAGACCTGCTCGTGCACCCGGCGCACGGCGGCGAGCTGCTCGGCCCGCCAGGCGCGGTCGGCCGGCCGCGGCGCGGGGCGGGCCAGCGCGGCGGCGACCGCGACCGTGAGCGACACCGGGTCGAAGCCGTGCCGCTCGTCGTTGCCGTAGGTGACGACGTCGGACCACTGGCCGGCGAACCAGCCGCAGCTGGGCGCGACCACACGGGTGCCGACGTCGCGGCAGATCTCCAGGTCGCGGGAGTGCGTGCCGCACCGCTCGGCCAGGACGGCGACGTGCAGCTGCTGCAGCTCGGCGGCCCACGCCGCGTCGTCCGCACCGGGCACCACCAGCTCGAGCGCTCCCTCGGCGGCCAGGCCGGAGACGCCGGGCACGGACTCGTCCGGATCGCCGGGGACGCCGAGCAGCACGCGCAGCCGCCCGCCGCCGGAGACCGCACCCGACAGCGCGGCCCGCACCACGCCGGCCGGGTCGGGCACCGCCGGCGACGGGCAGCGCAGCACCAGCCCGACGGTCCCCCGCTCGGCGCCGAGCTCCGGCACCGGCTCGGTCACCGACGGGTGGGCGACGACGATCGCCGTCCGCCCGTACCGCTCGGCGATCTCGTCGGCCGCCCCGGGGGTCAGGGTGAGGACGACCTCGGCGGTCGCCAGCAGGGCCGCGAGGTGCGCGTCGTGCCGGGTGCGCGTGGGGTGCGCCGCCTCGCGGAGCTGGTGCACCGTCAGCACCAGCGGGATGCCCAGCCGGCGCACCGTCTCCGTCCAGTGCTCCAGCGCGGCCACCGGCACGTGGCCGTAGCCGCCGTGCACGTGCAGCACGTCGACCTCGCCGGCGTGCGCGACGAGGTACCCGGCGTCCAGCCAGGGGCTCGGCTCGCCGTCCGGACCCACGCGCACGGCGCCGGGCGGCAGCACCGCCTCGACGTAGGCGTCGGCGAACGGGACGGTGGCCACCCGGAGGGCTCCGGGACGGCCTGGCGCGGACACGGGGGTGGGTTCCTCCAGCGGTCGTGCACGGCTCCGCAGGAGGCGGTGCGCTGCGACTCGGACGGGTCGACGGCCCGCGGACCTGGACCGCCGTCCGGCCCGCCTACCCGGCCGACCCTCCGCCCAATCCGGTTGCGCCCCATCGAGTAAACGTGGTCACGCCGGCGCCCGCCGCACCGCCGCCAGGTGCGCGTGCACGAGCGTGACGACGAGGGCGCCCTCGCCCACCGCCGACGCCACCCGCTTCACCGAGCCACCGCGGACGTCCCCGGCCGCGAAGACGCCCGGGGTGCTCGTCTCCAGCACCGCCGGCGGGCGCTCCAGCGGCCAGCGCGGCGCCTCCGGCGCGTCGGGCCCGGCCAGCTCGGCACCGGTGAGCAGGAAGCCCCACCGGTCGCAGGCGAGCACGCCCCGCACCCAGTCGGTGCGCGGCTCGCTGCCGATGAGGACGAAGAGGACGCCCTCCTCCTTGGTCTCCTCGCCCGTGTCGAGGTCGCGGACGACGACGCTCTCCAGGAAGTCCGTGCCGAAGCCCCCGACCACCTGCGCCCGGCCGCGGACGTCGATGTTCGGGATCGCCTCCAGCTCGCGGATGAGGTAGTCCGACATCGTCGCGGTCAGGTCGGCCCGCCGGATCAGCACGGTCACCTGCCGGGCGTACCGGGAGAGGTGCACGGCCGCCTGCCCGGCCGAGTTCCCGCCGCCGACGACGAACACGTGCCGGCCGCGCATCGCCGGGGCCTCGGCGATCGCGGCGCCGTAGAAGACGCCCCGGCCGGTCAGCTCCTCCAGCTCCGGCACGCCCAGCCGCCGCCAGCTGGCCCCGGTCGCCACGACGACGGACCGCGCGCACACCGACGTGCCGTCGTTCAGCGCGACGGTGTGCAGGTCGCCGTCGGTGGACAGGCCGGTCGCCCCGCGCATGAAGTGGAACGTCGCGCCGAAGCCCCACGCCTGCTGGTAGGCGTTGAAGGCCAGCCGGTTGCCGCTGATGCCGTCGGGGAAGCCCGCGTAGTTGCGGATGAGCGAGCTGGTGCCCGCCTGCCCGCCGACCGCCTCGGGCTCGACGACCAGCGTCGAGAGCCCCTCGGAGGCCGCGTAGACCGCGGCGCCGAGACCGGCGGGTCCGGCGCCGACGACCACGACGTCGTACACGGCCTCCGGGTCGAGCGGGGTCAGCAGGCCGAACGCCATCGCGATGTCGAGGTCGCTCGGGTCCTGCAGCACCGTGCGCTCGGGGCGGAAGCGCAGGACGACGACCGGCAGCCGCGGCTCGTCGAGCCCGAGGTCGGCCAGCATCGCCTGCCCCGCGCGGGAGTCGGCGTCGTGGAAGCCGATCGGGATCTTGTTGCGGGTGAACGTGTCGCGCAGGTGCTGCGCGCGCTCCGACCAGCGGTCGCCGATGATCCGGACCGCCTCGAACCCGCCGCCGCGCCGGTCGGCCCACTCCTCGACGAACTCGGTGACCCGGCGGTGGAACTCCTCGTCGGCCACCTGCTCGGGCGCGCTCACCCAGCGGTCGAGCTGGCCCAGCGTCATCGCCTCGAAGATGGGCCGGGCGGTCTCCCAGGCCCCCCAGCGGACCATCGCCACGGTGAGCGCCCCGGGGTGCTCGGCGTGCAGCTCGCGCAGCCGGTCCAGCCCGTCGGGGTCGGCGTCGCCGTAGCCGCCGAACAGCAGCGCCACCGGCGGGTCGTCGGCCTCCGTGAGGCCGGCACGGATCGCGGCGGCGTCCGCGCCGGCGACCACCGCGAAGTCGCGGTCGTAGCGGCGGTGCAGCTCCCGGGTCATCCGCTCGCGGATGGCCTCGTCCCGGGTGAGGACGACGACGGCCGCCTGCTGGCGGTCGCTCACGAACGGACCCGGCGCGGCTTCGGGGCGAGCCACCAGCCGGTCGCGCCGGTGGCGACGACGGCGACCGTCGTGACCGCGAAGGTCAGCGTCGGCGGGTCGTCCCAGTCCATCGTGCCGGCGAAGCGGAGCACCGCGCCGAGCACCATCACGCCGAAGACCGTGTACGCGACGGCGGCGGTGCGCAGCCGGCGCAGGTCGCCGGCGAACGCCCCGAACGCCGTGGCGAGCCCGAACGCGAGCAGCCAGGCGGCCACCACCCGGGCGGTCAGCGGGGTCAGCGTCCACGGCCACAGCCGCTCCGACGTCGAGGGCGCGACGAACAGCGCCACCCCCACGACGGTCAGCAGCAGCGACTCCGCACCCAGCGCGATCCGCAGGAAGAGCGGGACCGGGTTGCGCGGCGGCGGGTCGATCCCGCGCGCGCGCTCCTGCGGCAGGATCAGCGCCAGCATGAGCACGGGCACGACGACGTAGACGCCGAGCCAGAACCACGCGGCCGCCCGCGCGATGAACCCGCTCTCGGCGAACTCGTCGGAGAAGTGGAAGCGGTCGATGTGGACGAGCGTCGCGATCAGCGTCAGGACGACGAACACCAGGATCGTCAGGACGGCGACGCGGCTGTGCGCCCACACCGGGTCCCGCAGGGAGAGGACGACGAGCACGAACCCCGCCGCGTAGCCGGCGCCGAGGAAGGCGGCGGTGAGCGGCGGCTGGATGGTCCAGGCGAAGAAGTCCTGGGTGTTCTCGGCCATGACGTAGAGCGCGCCCACGGCAAGCGCGGTGAGCACGCTGAAGGCCACCAGCAGGGCGCGCATGCTCGGCAGGACCCGGCGGATGCGACGCGACCGGACGGGTGCAGAGGTGACGGGTTCCACGACAGCTCCCGCTCGTCGGACCCCCGTGCGGCGTTTCGGGCGGCGCCATGCAACCACCGCCCGCCCGCGCTGTCACCGGGTTTTGGAGTGACCACAGCCATCATCTCGAGGCGACACCTCAGGCGAAGTCCTCCGGCTCGAAGGCGCGCGGCTCCACCAGCACCAGCCAGTTGCCGGAGTTGTCGCGCATCACGGCCTCGACGCCGTAGGGCCGCTCGGACGGCTCCTGGAGGAACTCCACGCCCTTGGCCGACAGCTCCTCGAAGGTCGTGCGGCAGTCGTCGACGGAGAGGCCCAGCGAGCTCATCGAGCCGCGCTCGAGCGACCGGCGGACGAAGGCGGCGGCCTCCTCGTCGAGCGGCGGGCCGGGCGTCATGAGGGTGATCTCCAGCTCCGGCTGGCTGGGGTGGCTCACGGTGACCCAGCGGAAGCCCTCGCCCATGGTGATGTCGGTGCGGGGCGTGAAGCCGAGGACGTCGACGTAGAAGTCGCGCGCCGCGTCCTTGTCGAGGCAGTAGACGGTGACGAGGGAGACGTTGGTGATCATGCGGAGAACGCTAGGACGGGGCGTCGCTCCAGGGCTTCTCCGAGATTGCGCGCATGGCCGGCGCGGTGCCGCTGACCCCGCCCGGGTCGAGCACGCCGGCCATGAACAGCCAGCAGCCGGGCACGTGCGGGCCGCCGCGCGCCGCCCACCGGTCGCGGTAGGCGGTCGGGCTCTCGCCCACCAGCTCCCGGAAGCGGGTGGAGAAGGACCCGAGGCTGGCGAACCCCACACCGGTGCACACCTCGGTCACGGTGAGGTTGGCGTGCCGCAGCAGGTCCTGCGCGCGCTCGATCCGCCGACGGGTCAGGTACCGCATCGGCGTCTCGCCGTAGGTCGCCTCGAAGCACCGCACGAAGTGGTACTTCGACACCCCGGCGACGCGGGCGACGACGTCGAGGTCGAGCGGCTCCGCGTAGCAGCGGTCGATGTGGTCGCGCGCCCGGCGCAGGTGGACCAGCAGGTGCGCCCCGGGCACCCCGCTCGCCGTCACGGGTCGAGGGCAGGGGGCGGGGCGTCGCGGCCGGCCCGCGCCGCGGCGTAGGCCGGGGCCCGGAACCGCGCCATCGGCCCGTCCGGCAGCAGACCGTGCGGCGGGTGCCGCACCGCGTCGAAGCGGACGTCGGGGTCCAGCGGCGCGCGTGGCGCCGCCAGCGCCAGCCGGCCGAACAACCGCCACGGTCCCTGCCCGCGCGCCGCGGCGAGGGTGAACCGGCGGCTGCCCCCGTCGGGAAACGCGGCCAGGCGCAGCGTCCCCGCGTCGGACCGGTAGCCCATGATCGAGGTGTAGGCGGCGGCGGGGTCCCGGCGCACCGTGGGCAGCAGGCGCAGCAGCGGCGCGGTGCCCGTGGTGCTCAGCAGGAGGTCCACCGGTCCGTCCGGGATCCGGACGGCGAGGCCGAGCAGGTCCGGCAGCGCCGGCGGCAGCCCCGCACCCCGCGACAGGCGGACGACGACGCGGTCGCGGGCCGGCTCGTCGAGCCAGGGGACGCCGAACGGCTCCGTCCCGGTCCCCCGCTCGAGCTCGCCGTCGAACACCACGCCGCGCGGGTGCATGGGTTTGCCCTGCCGCCACCGCGCCAGCGCGCCGAGGGGCGCGCCGACCAACCGGCCGGCCGCCTCCGGGAGACCTGCTCGTCGCCGTCCTCCACCTGCCACGGGCGCCGCCATACCCGGCGCGACCGCGCCCACCACGTCGACCGCGGTGTGCGGCGGAAGCTGCCGAGGGGAGAGACCCGGCGTGTCGTGTCAACCGGCGAACTGTGCGCAAGCCGGGGCCGATCTTCGGGGAGATCTGCCCACGCCGGCCCGGTGACACGGAACGGTTCATCCGCTTACGTTGGGTACATGCTCTCGACGCTGCTGGTCATCGGTGGAGTGCTCGTCGGGCTGCTCGTGCTCCTCGCCGTCATCGTGGGCCTGAGCGCCCGCCCCGCCCCGCAGCGGGGCCGCACGACGGCGGAGCGCACCCCTTCCTGGGTCGTCGACGCCGGCCGGCCGCACCCCGACGCGTGGTCGCCGCTGTCCACCACCAGCACCGAGGTCCGCGCGATCCGGTGACCCCCTGAGCCCGGCGTCCCGGCGGCTGCGACGAGCGCGCCGCCGGGACAGTCCGGACGGTCCGGTCACGACCGGATCGCGTCGCGCGCAACCGACTTTCGCCGAGGGCTGCGCTCCGCCATGATTCCTGCATAGCGCGGGTCCGGAACCGTCCGGATCCGCTGGGCTCGCGCCGGGCCCCCGCACGGGAGCGCCCGGGGGGAAGCGGAGTCGGTCGTGCTCAGACGGAGGCACCCCAAGCTCCGGGCGTTGGCCCTGCTGTTCGTCGCGCTGCCGCTGGCCGGTGCGCTGATCGCCGCCGTCCTCACCCCCTGGGTGGTCGGGCCGGGCCTGGTGGCCAGCAACTCGGCGACGCTCCTCAGCCCCGAGGACTCGGGGCTCGGCGACGCGACGCCGCCCGGCAACACCGTCGTCCTGGCCGCCGACGGCTCGGTGCTCACGTACTTCTACCGGCACAACCGCACCCCCGTGCCCTCGGAGGCGATCTCGCCGCTGGTCAAGCAGGCGCTCGTCGACATCGAGGACTCCCGCTTCTACGAGCACAACGGCCTCGACGTCGAGGGCACGCTGCGGGCGCTGGTGTCGAACCTGATCGCCGGAGCCGTCCTCGAGGGCGGCTCCACGATCACCCAGCAGCTGGTCAAGCAGTCCCTGGTCGAGCAGGCGGAGACGCCGGAGGAGCGGCAGGCCGCGACCGAGCAGAGCGTCGGCCGCAAGCTGCGCGAGGCCCGGCTGGCCCTGGCGCTGGAGGAGCGCTACTCCAAGGACGAGATCCTCACCCGCTACCTCAACCTCGTGTACTTCGGGCAGGGGGCGTACGGCATCCAGGCCGCCGCGCGGCGCTACTACAGCGTGGACGCGGCGAACCTCGACGTCCTGCAGGCGGCCACGCTGGCCGGCCTGGTGCAGACACCGACGGCCGACAACCCCATCGACGACCCCGCCCGGACGCTCACCCGCCGGAACCAGGTGCTCTCGCGCATGCACGCCCTGGGCCACCTGTCCGACGCCGACCACGCCACGCTCACCGCCGCGCCGGTCACCGTGACGCCGAGCCCGCCCCCGCCGAACGGGTGCGTCGGCGCGGTGCTGGGCGGGTTCTTCTGCGACTTCCTGCAGCGCCACCTCACCGGGACCCTGGGCATCCCGCAGTCGGTGCTGGAGAACGGCGGGCTCACGATCCAGAGCACGCTGCGCCCCGACGTCCAGCGGTCCGGCGACGCCGCGGTGCTGCGGACCCAGCCGATGGGCGCGCCGCTGGCCGCGATCTTCACCTCCGTGGAGCCGGGCACCGGCCTGGTCCAGGCGATGAGCGTCAACCGCGTCTTCGGCTACGACGTCAACGACCCGGCCCAGGAGTCGGTGAACCTCAACGTGGCGGCCAGCCAGGGCGCCGGTTCCACCTACAAGGTGTTCGTGGCGGCCGCGGCCCTCGAGCGCGGGTTCCCGCCGTGGCACACGATCACGACCCCCGACCCCTACACGTCGACGGTCTACAAGAACGGCCGCGACCCGTACACCGTGCAGAACGCCGGCAACTACCCCCCGACGCTGAGCATGGTCGAGGCGCTGATCCGCTCCTCCAACACCTACTTCGTCGCGCTCGAGGACCAGCTCGGCAGCGTCGAGGGGCCGGTCCGGGCGGCGCAGCGGATGGGGCTGTTCTCGCTCGACCCGGTCGCCGACCAGGTGGTCGCCGAGAACCGCGGCTCGTTCACCCTGGGCGCGGAGGCCACCAGCCCGCTCGCCCTGGCCAGCGCGTACTCCACGCTCGCGGCGAACGGCACGCAGTGCGACCCCATCCCGGTCACGCAGATCCTCGACCCGGCCGGGCAGCCGTTCCGGCTCACCGCGGACGGCCCGCCGGTCGACACCGGCATCCGCTGCGTCGTCGGGGCCATCCCGCCGGCGGTCGCGACCACCCTCAACGCGATCCTGGTGGGCGACACCGCGCTGCCGATCGGCACGGGCACCCGGGCGCGCATCCCGGGGCACGACGTCGCCGGCAAGACGGGCACCAGCCAGAACCGGTTCTCCATCGCCTTCATCGGCTACACCCCGCGCTACACCGCCAGCGTCATGGTGCTCAACCCGAAGCAGAACCAGGACGTCGGCACCTACGGCGGCGGGTACGCCGCGCAGATCTGGCGCGACGCGATGGGTCCGGTCATCACGGCCGGGCCGTACGTGCCCTTCCCGCCGCCGGGCATCCCGCTGGCGCCGCCGCAACCCCAGCCGCAGCCGCAGCCGCAGCAGGGCCCGCCGCAGGGTGGGTTCCGCCCCGGCGGGTGACCCTCAGCCGGTGACCAGCTCGGCCGCGCGCTCCCCCACCGCGACCGCCGTGGCCGCCGGCCCGCGGGCGGGCACCCAGGGCAGCACCGACGTGTCCACGACCCGGAGGCCCTCGACGCCGCGGACGCGCAGCCGCTGGTCGACCACCGCGCCGGGATCGCCCTCCGGGCCCATCCGCGCGGTGCCGCACAGGTGCACCGCCGAGCCGAGCGACGCACCGATCCACCGGTCCAGCGCGGCGTCGTCGGCGAGCGCCGCGTCGTCGGGCCCGCCGCGCGCGGCGACGAGGGTGGCGAGCGCCGCCGTCCGCAGCAGCTCGGCGGCCAGCCGCACGCCGTCCCGCAGCCTGCGGCGGTCGGCCTCGGCGGCGAGGTAGCGCTGCTCGACGACGGGGTCGGCCGCGGGGTCGCGCGGGTCGAGCCGGAGCCGGCCGCGGCTCTCCGGGCGCTGCAGTGCCACCCGGACGACGAGCTCGCCCGCCGAGGGGTCGAGGCCCGCCGCGGCGAACGACGCCAGCCACGGCTGCAGCTCCACGTCGCCGGTGTTCAGCGCGCCGTGCAGCGGCGCCGCGGCCGGGACGGGTCGGGACGGCGTCCAGGGCAGGTAGACGTCCGGGTGGTCGGAGCTGCCGGTGCCCACGCCGGGCAGGTCGGCGACGACGGGCAGGCCGGCCCGCCGCAGGTCGTCGGCCGGGCCGATGCCCGACAGGAGCAGCAGGTGCGGCGTGGCGACGGCGCCGGCGCTGAGCACCACCTCGGCGGCCCGCACCACGCCGTCGTCGGTGCGCACGCCGACCGCCCGCCCGCGCTCGACGACGACGCCGCGCACCGCCACCCCGGCGCGCACCGTGAGCCCTGGCAGGTCTCGCCGCGGCGCCAGGTACGCCAGCGCGGCGCTCACCCGGACGCCGTCGGCCACGTTCACCGGGATCGGCCCGTAGCCCGGCCCGCCGTCGGCGTTCTTGTCCGGCTCCGCGGGGAACCCCAGCTCGTCGGCCGCGGCGGCGAAGGCGTCGGCGAGCGGGGCGGGCGCCGGCCGGCGCACCGGCACCGGCCCGTCGGCGCCGTGGCCCGGTCGGTCGCCGAAGTCCGCGTCGGCCTCCAGCCGGCGGAACGCGGGCAGGACGGCGTCGGCCGACCACAGCTCGTTGCCGGCCGCGGCCCAGCCGTCGAGGTCGGCGCGCGGCGCCCGCACGAAGTAGCCGCCGTTGACCGCGCTGGACCCGCCGACGACCCGGCCGCGCGGCACGCGGACGGTCCGCTCCGGGGTGAGGACGGCGGTGACCTGCCGGTTGGCGGGGTGGCCCGGCGCCGCGGCGCGCAATGTCGACGCGTCCCGGACGTCGGGGGCGTCGGCGGGCCCCGCCTCGAGGAGCAGCACCCGGCGGCCCGCGTCGGCCAGCCGCGCGGCGAACGGGCAGCCCGCCGAGCCGGCGCCCACGACCACGACGTCCCAGTCGCCGGTCACAGCCCCAGCCGCTCCGGCAGGTCGAGCCGGCGCACCTTCCCGCTCGACGTGCGCGGCAGCTCGGCGACCGGGTGCAGCTCCTTGGGCCGCTTCGCCGGGGCCAGCCGCTCCCGCGCCCAGGCGCGCAGCTCGTCGGGATCGGCGTCCCCGACGTAGGCGGCGACCACCCGCTGCCCCCACTGCTCGTCGGGCACCCCGACGACCGCGCTCTCCACGACGCCGGGGTGCGCGTCGAGCACCGCCTCGACCTCGGCGGGGTAGACGTTGACGCCGCCGGAGATGACGAGGTCCTCGCGGCAGCCGTCGAGCCAGACCAGGCCGTCGTCATCGACCCGGCCGAGGTCGCCCACGGTGACCTCGTCGCCGCGCCAGGCGGCGGCGGTCTTCCCCGGGGCCCGCCAGTACTCGAAGCGTGCCCACCGGGGCACCCGGCACCACAGCTGGCCGCGCTCGTCGGCGCGCAGCGCCCGGCCGGGGCGGGCCCGGCCGACCGTGCCGGGCGCCGCGAGCCAGAGGTCGGCCGGGCAGACGGTGAACTGGGCCTCGGTGGAGCCGTAGAACTCGGTGACGCTGCCGCGCGGCGCCGCGGCCAGCAGCGCCCGCTTGACCGGCTCGGGGCAGGGCGCGCCGGCGTGCGCCACGAGCCGGAACGACGACCAGGAGACCTCCAGCGCGAGCAGCCGCTGCAGGTGGGTCGGCACGCAGAAGACGGTGGTCGGCCGGTGCTCCTCGACCGCCCGCGCGGCGCGGCCGGCGTCGAACGGCCCGGGCAGGACGACGTCGCCGCCGGCCAGCAGGGTGTGCGCGGCGAAGCGGAGCGGGGCGGAGTGGTGCAGCGGGCTGAGCACCAGGTGCCGGTCGGCGGCGTCGAAGCCCCACAGGTCGGTCTCCTCGGCGGCCAGCGCGCGGGCGTCGCCCTCGGCCAGCACCCCCGACCAGACGCCCTTGCGCCGGCCGGTGGTGCCGGAGGTGTAGTGCATCGGCCGGGCCAGGGGGACGTCGGCCAGCTCTGTCTCGTCGGCGCCGAGCAGCCGCTCCGGGGCGTCGCCGACGTCGAGCGCGGCGTCGGCGTCCTCGGCCAGCGCCGCGCGCTCGGCGGCCGGCAGCCCCGGGTCCAGCACGACCGGGACCACGCCGGTGCGCAGCGCGCCCAGCACCACGGCGAGCAGGGCGGGGGACGCGACCGCGCCGACCAGCAGCCGGTCGCCGGGCCGCAGCCCCGCGGCGGCCAGCGCGGCCGCGGCCCGGCGCTGGTCGCGCAGGCTCTCCGCCGCAGTCACGACGACGGTCATGCCAGGCGGACGGCCCCGCCGTCGGCGTCCTCGACCCGTCCCTCGGACCGGAGCTTGCCCAGCGCGGCCCGGGTCGACTGCGCGGCGGCCGGCCACACCTCGTGCGGGTAGGCGGCGTAGATGGTCTCGACGAGCTCGTCGACGGTGCGCGGCCCGCCGGCGAGGGCGGCGACGATCTGCTCCTCTCGGTAGCGCCGGTGGGCGAGGTAGAAGTCCAGCACCGCGCCGGGGTCCTCGGTCAGCTCCGGCCCGTGCCCGCAGTAGAGGGCGCTCGGCCCGAGGTCGTGGACCCGCCGCAGCGACTCGAGGTACGCGACGACGTCCCCCTCGGGGTGGGTGACCACCGACGTGCCGCGACCCAGCACGTGGTCGCCGACCAGCACGGCGCCCGACTCCAGGCGGAAGGCCAGGTGGTCGGCGGTGTGCCCGGGGGTCGGGACGACGCCGACGGTGGTGCCGGCCAGGGCCAGCCGCTCCCCCGCCGCCAGCACCCGCCCACCTGGCCCGGCGACGTCGGGGCTGCCCGCCGCCACCGGCGCGCCGAAGTGCCGGCCCCAGGGCAGGGCGGCCTCGGCGTGGTCGCCGTGGTGGTGGGTGACGAGGACGGCGACGCAGCGGGCGTCGCGCGCGGCGAGCGCCGCCTCGACGGCGGCCAGGTGCGCCGGGTCGTCGGGGCCGGGGTCGACCAGCACCGCCTGCCCGCTGCCGGGCGCCCCGACGACGTAGGTGTTGGTGCCGTCGAGGGTCATCCCCGACGGGTTGGGCGCCAGCACCCGCGTGACCAGCGGCTCCAGGTCGGCCGTGCGGGGCATGGCCCCCGGTGCGGGCAGGGCCCATGTGGCTCGTGGGTCGGACGGGGGTTCCACGCCGCGCACGCTAGCCGTGCGCGCTCTCGGGCGTCCGACCGGCGGTTAGCCTGCCCGCATGCGCCGAACCCTGACCCTGTGCCGCACCGCGCTCGTCGGAGCCGCCGCCGTCGCGCTCCTGACCGCGTGCGGCGGGGGCGACAGCGAGGACTCCGCCGCCTCGTCCAGCTCGTCCGAGACCACCAGCTCCAGCGCCGCGGAGAGCAGCAGCGGGGCCCCGGAGGCCGACAGCGAGTTCTGCCAGCAGGCGGGCTCGTTCCTCGAGCAGATCCAGGGCGCCGACCTCAACACCGAGGACCCGACCGCGATCGGTGACCTGCTCACCTCGGCCGCCCAGCAGATGCGCGCCATCGAGGCGCCCGGCGAGATCGCCGGCGACTGGACCGCGCTCGCCGACGCCATCGAGCAGCTGGGCACCGCCTACAACACGACCGACTTCAGCGACCCCGAGCAGGCAACCGCGTTCTCGCAGACCGCCGCCCAGCTCGAGAGCCAGCTGACCACCGCGTCGACCAACGTCGAGACCTACCTGTCCGACCAGTGCGGCATCTCGACCGGCGACACCGCCTCCCCGACCAGCTGACCTCCCGCTCGACGCCCGCGGCCCGTTCCCTCCCACGCGAGGGGCGGGCCGCGGTCGTCTCAGCAGCCGCTGATCGCGACGCCGCGGGCGCGCAGCCAGGGCGCCGGGTTGACCGCGCCGCTGTACATGGCGCCGTTCGGGTGCACCTCGAAGTGCAGGTGCGGCCCGGTGGACTGGCCGCGGTTGCCGACCTCGGCGATCTGCTCGCCGGCGGAGACGCGTTCGCCCGCGCGGACGAAGTAGCGGTTGACGTGGCCGTACACGGTGACGGCGCCGTCGTCGCCGAGGATGTAGACGGCCAGGCCGAAGCCGGTGGCCGAGCCGGCCCGCTGCACCACGCCGGAGGTGGCCGCGTAGATCGGGGTGCCGATCGGGGCGGCGATGTCCATGCCGTTGTGCTGCGTGCCCCAGCGGGCGCCGAAGCAGCTGGAGGTGCGCCCGGCGGCGGGCAGCACGTAGTCCGAGTCGCTCGGCGTCTGGTTCGCCGCCTGGTGGGCGGCCTGCTGCTGCGCGGCCCGGGCGGCGGCCTCCTCGGCCGCCTTCTGCGCGACCCACTGGTCGTAGGCGTTGCGCGCGCCCTGCAGCTCGAGCAGGTGGATCTGCGCCGCCTGCAGCTGCTGCTCCAGGGCCGCCTTCTGGGCGGCGATCTGGTCGTAGGCGGACTGCTGGGCGGCCAGCTGGGCGTCGGCGGTGGCCTTGGCGGCCTCCGCCTGCTGCTCGGCGGCGGCCACCTGGTCGCGCGTCGCGCGGGCGAGGGACTCGGCGTTGGCCTGCTGGATGCGGGCGGCCTGCAGCACCTCGAGGGCGTCGAGCTGGTTGTCGGCGACCCACTCGAGCATCGCCGCGCGCTGGACCAGCTCGGCCGGGCCGGCGGAGTCGAGCAGGACCGCCGCGCTGCTCAGCGTGTGCCCGTCGATGTAGCTGTTGCGGGAGAAGTCGGCGATCCGGCCCTCCGCGGCCGCGACCGCCTGCTCGGCGACCGCGAGCTCGGCGGCGGTGCGCTCGGCCTCCGCCTGCGCGATCTGCAGGGCCTCGACGGCGGCCTCGTAGGCGGCGCCGGCCGCCTCGGCCTGGACGGCGTAGCGCTCGAGCTCCCCCTCGGCCGCGGCCACCTCCGCGGCGATGCGGCCCACCTCCGCGGCGGCGGCCTGCTGCTGCACGGCCGCGTCGCTGATCTGGCTGTCGGAGGGGTTGGGCGGGGGCGCGGGCACGGCGACCGCCGTCCCCGCGGACGCGAGGACGACGGCACCGGTCAGCGCGCCGACCAGCGCGGTCCGGAGCGCACCGAGGCGCTGCACCATGGCAAGGCTCCCTGGGGAAGAGGGAAAGTTGAGCCCCGGAACCGTCCCCCGATCACCCCGTGTCGCATGTGCAACACGCGGCGCGTGGGACACGCTGGCGCACAACCGTTACGGGAGCCATCGGCAGATAACGAATCGTGCTTGAGCGACTTCTCGGCACGAGTCGGCCGACCGCCGGTGCTCCGTCGCGATCGAGCACGGGGAGGCGCTCTCAGCCGCGGGGCGGTCGCTCCAGCTCGTGCGCCAGCTCCTCCAGCTCGGCCCCGCCGGCCATGAGCCGGGTGACCTCCTCCTGGGTGATCTCGCCCTTCGCGAAGTCGCCCAGGCTGCGGCCGCGGCCGAGCAGCAGGAACCGGTCGCCCACCGGGAACGCGTGGTGCGGGTTGTGGGTGATGAAGACGACGCCGACGCCGCGGTCGCGGGCCTGGGCGATGTAGCGCAGCACCACACCGGCCTGCCGGACGCCGAGGGCCGACGTCGGCTCGTCGAGGATCAGCACCCGCGCGCCGAAGTGCACCGCCCGGGCGATCGCCACCGACTGCCGCTCGCCGCCGGACAGCGTGCCCACGGGCTGGTCGGGGTCGCGGATGTCGATGCCCATCTCGCCCAGCGCCTGCCGGGTGACACGGCGGGCCTCGGCCGAGTCGAACCGCCGGAACGGTCCCCACCCGCGGGTGGGCTCGTGGCCGAGGAAGAAGTTCCGCCAGACCGCCATCAGCGGGATCATCGCCAGGTCCTGGTAGACGGTGGCGATGCCGGCGTCGAGGGCCTCCCGCGGCGCCGCCCACTCCACCGGCGTCCCGTCGAGCAGCAGCTCCCCCGAGTCGGGCCGGTGCACGCCCGACAGGATCTTGATCAGCGTCGACTTCCCCGCGCCGTTGTCGCCGAGCACGCAGGTCACCTCGCCGGCCCGCACGCTCGTGCTGATGCCGTCGAGGGCGATCACGGTGCCGAACCGCTTGCCGACGTCGCGCAGCTCGACCAGCGGGTGTCCGCCGGTCACCGCCGGGCCGCCTCGGCGTAGCGGCGCACCAGCCGGTTGGCCAGGACGGCGAGCAGCAGCATCGCGCCGAGGAAGAAGTAGAACCAGTCGGCGTCCCAGCGCAGGTAGACGATCCCCAGCTGGGTCATGCCGAAGATCAGCGCACCCAGCGAGGCGCCGACCGCCGACCCGAAGCCACCGGTGAGCAGGCAGCCGCCGATGACCGCCGCCACGATGTAGATGAGCTCGTTGCCGATGCCGGTGTTGGCCTGCACCGAGGTCAGCCGGACGGCCAGCGTCGTCCCGACGAACCAGGCGGCGAACGCCGTCGTCATGAACAGCGTGATCGTCGTCCGCCGGGCGGGGACGCCGACGTTGCGGGCGGCGACCTCGTCGCCGCCGGTGGCGAACACCCAGTTGCCGAACCGCGTGCGCAGCAGCACCCAGGTGGCCACCGCGGTGAAGACCAGCCACCACAGGATCGCGATGCGGAACTCCGAGCCGACGAACGTCACCCGCGAGGCGAAGACGGCCTCCGCCGAGCCGTGGCCGGCGGCGCTGCCGAGGCCCGCGGCGGTGACCGTGCCGGTGAAGAACTTGGTCAGGCCGAGGTTCAGGCCCTGCAGCATCAGGAAGCTGCCCAGCGTGATGATGAAGCTGGGCAGGCCGGTGCGGGTGACCAGCCAACCGTTGAGGAAGCCGATCGCCAGGGCCACGACCAGCGCGACCGCGATGGCCACCCAGATGTTCTGCTCGAACTCGACCGCGACGATGCCGACCGTCAGCGCCGTCGTGCCGGTGAGGACGCCGGCCGAGAGGTCGAAGTGGCCGCCGATCATCAGCAGCGCGACCGCGACGGCCATGATGCCGAGCGTCGACGCCGGGTCCAGCCAGTTGGCCACCCCCGCCACCGAGCGGAACACCGACGACTGCGCGGCGAAGAAGGTGAAGACCAGCACGGCGCCGATCAGCGCGCCGAGCTCGGGCTTGACCAGCAGCTTGCGCAGCGGGCCGACGGCGGCCAGCCGCTCGTCGGCCCGCTGCGCCGCAGGGGCCTCCGCCGAGGTGCTCAGCGGGTGCCCTCCGAGGCCAGGTCGGCGATCGCGTCGACGTTGTCGGCGTCCACGATGCCCGGGCCGGTGAGCACCGGCTGCCCGCCGCCGACGGTGTTCAGGTTCTCCGCGTAGAGCTTGAGCATCACGACCGGCAGGTACCCCTGCTCGTACTGCTGCTGGTCCACGGCGAAGGAGATCGTGCCGTCCTGGATGCCGGTGATGACGTCCTGGTTGAGGTCGAAGGTGGCGACCGACGCCTGCGACCCGGCGTCGCCGATGGCGGCCACGGCCACGGCGGCCACGGCGGAGTTCAGCGTGAGGACGGCGTCGACGTCGGGGTTGCTCTGCAGCTCCGAGGTGATCGTGGACTGCGCGCCCTGCAGGTCGTTGATGTCCACCTGCAGCGGGGTGACCTCCGAGCCGAGGCCCTGCGAGGCGCCGTCGCAGCGCTGCTCCAGGCCGATGTTGCCGGCCTCGTGCAGGACGCAGAGGACCGTGGTCGCGCCGTCCTCGGCCAGCCGCTGACCGGCGCCCTGGCCGGCGATCGTCTCGTCCTGGCCGACGTGGCCGATCGCGCCGAACTCGGCGGAGCGGTCGCCGCCGGAGTTGATCGTGACGACCGGGATGCCGGCGTCGACGGCGGCCTCGATCGAGTCCTGCAGCGCATCGGGGTTGGCCATCGAGACGACGATGCCGTCGACGTCCTGGTTGACCGCCGCGTCGATGAGCTGGGACTGGCGCTGCGGGTCGCCGTCGCTCTGGTAGTCGACGCCGACGCCGAGGTCCTCCCCCGCCTGCTCGGCGCCGTTCTGGACGACGTCCCAGAAGGCGTCGCCGGCCGAGCCGTGGGTGATGACGGCGAAGCTGAGGTCGCTCGAGCCGCCCTCGTCCCCGCCCCCGTCGCCACCACCGCCGTCGGCCGAGCAGGCGGCGAGCACCAGCGGTGCGGCCAGGGTGAGCGCGAGCAGACGCCTGCGTCGGTCCATCGTGCGTACCTCCGATCCACGGGCCGACGCCACCTCCGCCGTCGTCCCGGCCTGGAGATCATGCCCTTTCCGCGACGGAGCGGCCCCCTGCAGGGTCCCATCGCGAGCCTGCGAGTGATCGGGGGCAGGGGCTCCTTCTACGCTCGGTGCGTGGACGTTCTCGGCTCCGGCCACGAGCAGGTCGTGTTCTGCTCCGACCCCGCCTCGGGCCTGCGGGCGATCATCGCGGTCTACTCGACGGCGCTCGGTCCGGCGCTCGGCGGCACGCGGTTCTACCCCTACCCGAGCGAGGAGGCGGCGCTGGCCGACGTCCTCGCGCTGTCGACGGCGATGGCCTACAAGAACAGCCTCGCCGGCCTCGACCTCGGCGGCGGCAAGGCCGTCATCATCGGCGATCCGCGCACCGACAAGACCGAGGCGCTGCTGCGGGCGTACGGCCGGTTCGTCGAGGCGCTCGGCGGGCGCTACCTGACCGCCTGCGACGTCGGCACCTACAACGCCGACCTCGACGTGGTGGCCCGCGAGACCCGGTTCGCGCACGGCCGCTCCGAGGCCTACGGCGGCTGCGGCGACTCGTCGGTGCTCACCGCGTACGGCGTCTACCTCGGCATGCGCGCCGCCGCGCAGCACCGCTGGGGCGACCCCTCGCTGGCCGGGCGCACCGTCGCCGTGGCCGGTGCCGGCAAGGTCGGCTCGCACCTCGTCGGCCACCTGGTCGAGGACGGCGCCGACGTCCTCGTCACCGACGTCGACCCGGCCGCGGTGGAGCGGGTGCAGGCGCGGTTCCCGCAGGTGAAGTCGGTCCCCGACACGGCGACGCTGGTGCGCACCGCCCACGACGTCTACTCGCCCAACGCACTCGGCGGCGCCCTCGACGACGCGACCGTCGACGTGCTGCCCGCGCAGATCGTCTGCGGCGGCGCCAACAACCAGCTGGCCACGCCGGGGATCGCCGACCGGCTGGTCGAGCGCGGGATCCTCTACGCCCCCGACTACCTGGTGAACGCCGGCGGCGTCATCCAGGTGGAGGACGAGCGCCACGGCTTCTCGTTCGCCCGGGCCCAGGCCAAGGCCAGCGGCATCTTCGACGTCGCCCTCCGGGTCTTCCGGACCGCCGACGAGCAGGGCGTGTCCCCCGCCGTCGCCGCCGACCGGCTGGCCGAGGAGCGGATGCGCTCGGTGGGCCGCCTGACGACGATCCGGCTGCCCTAGGCGCGAGGGGCGACGGCCGGCGCCGCCGCCGCGTAGAGCGCCGCCAGCCCGGCGCTGAGCGCGGCAGCCCGGCCGTAGCGCGGGGAGCGCACGAAGGCCAGCATGCTCGCCGCGTGCACGGCCTCGACGACGGCGGCGGCCCGGACCGTGCCGCGGGTGGGCGCCGCCAGCACCGCGGCGTGCTGCAGCACCAGCCGCGCGCCCAGGGCGCGCACCACCCACCGCCGCGCGGCCGGGAACTCCGGCGCCACGGCGTCGACCACCGTTCCCGGCCGGACCAGCAGCGACGCGCCCCAGGCCCCACCGACCGCGGCGAGGGCGCGGGTGGTGGAGCGCCGCCGGACCGCGGTTCGAACGTCCTCCGTCGTCACGCCGTCCATCCGACCACACCGGGCCGCGGACGCCCGCTGAGTGAGGTCCATCGCCTCTTCCTCCGTCCGAGGGGGAGGACCCGTGCTCCCGACGCATCCGTGTCGTAAGCTCGGTCCAGACACAGTCACTCAGTCGGGGTCGCCAAGCGGGCCGTTCCAGCCGCTGGCTGGGCTCCCGTACTCCGTAACGAGGGGGTCGAGCCGATGGGGCGCGGCCGAGCGAAGGCCAAGCAGACACGCGTGGCCCGTGAGCTCAAGTACAGCTCACCGAACACCGACCTCTCCGCTCTCCAGCGAGAGCTCGCAGGTCAGCCGTCGACGTACCCGGCGCACCGGGCCACGACCGACGACGAGGACGACGACGAGTACGCCGACCGTTGGGCCACCGAGGACGACGAGGACGACGACTGGGCGGCCAGTCGCTGATCGTCGGCGTCTGCGCCGCGTGACCACCACGACACCGCCACCCTCCGGGTGCGCGGTGTCGTCGTGTGGGGTCGTTAGCGGTAGCTGCCGACCAGGTGGGTGGCCTCGTCGCGGCGCTCGACGGCGCCGGCGACCCAGGCCGGCACGCCGCGACCGGTGAGCGAGCTCACGGCGCGGTCGGCGTCGGCGGCGCGGACGACGGCGACCATGCCGACGCCGCAGTTGAACGCGCGCTCCGACTCCGCCCGCGGCACGCCGTGCTCCTCCAGCAGGCGCACCGCCGCCGGCAGCGCCCACGTGCCGCGGTCGAGCACGGCCGCCAGCCCCGCGGGGACGACGCGGGCGGTGTTGCCGGCCAGCCCGCCGCCGGTGATGTGCGCGAAGGCGTGCACGCCCTCGACGCCGAGCTCCTCGACCAGCGCCAGGCAGTCGCGGGCGTAGATCCGGGTCGGCTCGAGCAGCACGTCGCCGAGCGGGCGGTCCAGGCCGTGCGGCGCGGCGAGGTCCAGGCCGGCGGTGGCGACGACCTTGCGCACCAGCGAGTAGCCGTTGGAGTGGAAGCCGCTCGACGCCATCGCGACGACGGCGTCACCCTCGCGCACCCGCTCGGGGCCGAGCACCCCGTCGGCCTCGACCACGCCCACCGCGGTCGCCGCGAGGTCGTAGTCGTCGGCGGCCATGAGGTCGCCGTGCTCGGCGGTCTCGCCGCCCACCAGCGCCGCCCCGGCCTGCGTGCAGCCCGCGGCGATGCCGGTGACGATCGCCGCGATCCGCTCCGGGACCACGCGGCCGCAGGCGACGTAGTCCTGCAGGAACAGCGGCTCGGCGCCGCAGGCGACGAGGTCGTCGACGACCATCGCGACCAGGTCGATGCCGACGGTGTCGTGCCGGTCCAGCTGCCGGGCGAGCGCGATCTTGGTGCCCACGCCGTCGGTGGACGACGCCAGCAGCGGCGCGCGGTACTTCTGCGTGTCCAGCGCGAACAGGCCGGCGAAGCCGCCGAGCCCGCCCACGACCTCGGGCCGGTTGGTCTTCTCCACCGCCGCGCGCATCAGCGTCACGGCCCGCTCGCCGGCGTCGATGTCGACGCCGGACGCCGCGTAGGTGAACTCGCTCATGGACGGCTGAGGGCGTCCTCGGCGCCGCCCGGCACCGTGGCGCTGCCGGCCTGCAGGCCGGTCCAGCCGGTGACCGACCGGCGCTCGTCGAGGGGCAGCGGCAGCTGGCCGCGGCCCTCGAGCACGTGCTTGCCCAGGACCCCGCTGTCACCCAGCGAGATCGGGTAGCGGCCGGAGAAGCAGGCGGTGCAGAGGCGGCTGGCCGGCTGCTCGGTGGCGGCGATGAGGCCCTGCTCGGAGACGTAGCCCAGCGAGTCGGCGTTGATCGACGCCCGGACGCCGTCGACGTCGAGCCCGTTGGCGATCAGCTCGGCCCGGCTGGCGAAGTCGATGCCGTAGAAGCAGGGCCACTTGACCGGCGGCGAGGAGATGCGGACGTGCACCTCGACGGCGCCCGCCTCGCGCAGCATGCGGATCAGCGCCCGCTGGGTGTTGCCGCGCACGATCGAGTCGTCGACGACGACCAGCCGCTTCCCGCGGATGACGTCGCGCAGCGGGTTGAGCTTGAGCCGGATGCCCAGCTGCCGGATGGTCTGCGACGGCTGGATGAACGTGCGGCCGACGTAGGAGTTCTTGACCAGGCCGAGCCCGTACGGGATGCCGCTGGCCTCGGCGTAGCCGACCGCGGCCGGGGTGCCCGACTCGGGCACCGGGATGACGAGGTCGGCGTCGGCCGGGTGCTCCTTGGCCAGCCGCCGGCCGATCTCCACCCGGGCGGCGTGCACGCCGCGGCCGCCGATGGTGGTGTCCGGCCGGGCCAGGTACACGTACTCGAAGACGCAGCCCTTGGGCTCGGCCGCGGCGAAGTGCTGGCTGCGCAGGCCGTTCTCGTCGATGGCGATGAGCTCGCCGGGCTCCACCTCGCGGACCACCGAGGCACCCACGATGTCGAGCGCGGCCGTCTCGCTGGCCACCACCCAGCCCCGCTCCAGCCGGCCGAGCACCAGCGGACGCACGCCCTGCGGGTCCCGGGCGGCGTACAGGGTGTCCTCGTCCATGAAGGTGAGGCTGAACGCACCGCGCAGCTGCGGCAGCACGCGCATGGCCGCCTCCTCGACCGACAGGTCGGGGTGCGCGGCGATCAGCGAGGTGACCAGGTCGGAGTCGGTGGTGGCGCTGAACACGCCGGCCACGCCGGCGTCCGCGGCCTGCACGGCCAGCTCCGCGGTGTTCACCAGGTTGCCGTTGTGGCACAGCGCCAGACCGGTGCCGGCCTCCGTCGTCCGGAAGGTCGGCTGCGCGTTCTCCCAGGTGGAGGCGCCGGTGGTCGAGTACCGGGTGTGTCCGACGGCGATGTGGCCCTTCAGGCTGCCCAGGGTCGGCTCGTCGAAGACCTGGCTGACCAGCCCGAGGTCCTTGTAGACGACGACCGAGGAGCCGTCGGACACCGCGATGCCCGCCGCCTCCTGACCGCGGTGCTGGAGGGCGTACAGACCGAAGTAGGTCAGCTTGGCGACCTCCTCCCCCGGCGCCCAGACCCCGAAGACGCCGCAGGCGTCCTGAGGACCGGGGGACTGGGGATCGAGGTCGTGCGTCAGCCGTCCATCACCGCGAGGCACACCCCTACGGTACCGGCGCCCCCGACGGTGCCCGCGCCCCGTGAGGTGACCGTGACCACTGTGCTGGCGTGTCCGGGCGGATCGGTGCACGTGTCGGGGAGCACCCGACCGGTCGGGCGCGGGAACCGCGGCACGGGCGGGCGCGTTGTTCCCCGTCATCTGGTGGGAGGAGGAGCCGATGGCGACCGACCGGCCCGATCCGAACGACTTCCTCGAACTGGCGCACCGCATGCTGCGCGAGTTGTTCGGCGAGTTGCGGGGCGCCGATCCGCGCAGCGGTGAGGAGCCGTGGGCGGAGGTGACCCGCCGCCCGCTCGAGTCCTCCGCGCGAGAGCGTCACCGGGAGCCCACCGCCCAGGAGCAGCGCGAGAACCTCACGTTCGCGCTCGCGACGCGCGCCGTCGAGGCGCTCGAGGACGTCGCGCTCAACCTCGCGGCGATCCGCCAGCGGCTCGAACGCATGGGCGGTGAGGCGCCGGGAGTGCAGGAGACCGAGGAACGGGCCCCGGACGCGGAAGGGCGGTGACCCGCCTCGGCGGGCGCAGGCCGGTGCTGCCCGGCGGGTGACGGATGCACGTCAGCGGCCCCCTCGCGGCTCGGGAGAGGGCCACTGACGTGCATGTCGCTCGACGGGACGTCAGCCGACGGTGCGCAGCTCCGCGGTGATCGTCGTGTCGTCGCCGTGCCCGGTGTGGACGACGGTGTCGCCGTGCAGCGTCAGCAGCTTGGCCCGGATCGAGTTGAGGATCGTGGGGTGGTCGCTGAAGCTGCGCCCGGTCGCGCCGGGGCCGCCGTGGAACAGCGTGTCGCCGGTGAAGACCGCGGTGAGGTCGGGCGCGTGCAGGCAGGTGCTGCCGGGCGAGTGGCCGGGGGTGTGCAGCGCGGTCAGCGTGGTGCCGGCCACCCGGAACGCCGTCCCCTCGCCGAGCGCCTGGTCGGGCTCGACGCCGGCGTGGACCATGTCCCACAGCATCCGGTCGGCGGGATGGAACCAGATCGGGGCGCCGGTGGCCTCGCGCAGCGCCGGGGCGGCGGTGATGTGGTCGTTGTGCCCGTGGGTGAGCACGATCGCCGTCACCCTCCGCCCGCCGACGGCCTCGACGATCGGTGCGGCGTCGTGCGGGGCGTCGATGACGAGCACCTCGTCGTCGTCCCCGACCAGCCAGACGTTGTTGTCGACGTCGAAGTCCTGCCCGTCGAGGCTGAACACCCCGCTGACGACGGCCTTCTCGATGCGCGCGGTGCTCATCGCGCGACTCCGGACTCGTTCCGCTCCACGCTCGTTCCTCGCTGCGATGCTC